>NZ_JBEXTZ010000064.1:18282-51299 GCF_040614195.1 Amycolatopsis sp. NPDC006125 | reverse complement strand
GGGGGGGGGGGGGGGAGCGGCCGGGGCGCCCTGTGCGGTCGGAACCACGGCCGGCGGGGCGGGATCGGTCGCGACGGCCGCGACGACGCCGGCGAGCGCGAGGACAGCCGCGGCGCCGAGCGCGAGCGGGATCGCCCGGCTCCTCGTGGTCATCACCCGCCCCCGTCCGTCAAGGTGTTCGTCTACGGAAGTCGCCGGGGCGAAAAGCGCCGTTACCCTCCGGCGTTCACACGATCGGCTACTCGATCGATCGCGAGCGCGGCGGCGACCACGACGGCCAGGGACGTGCAGAACCCGCCGACGGTGTCGGTGAGGTAGTGGACCCGGGACGCGGTCTGCGACCACGACATCGCCGCGCCGCACAGCACCGCCAGGCCGAGCACCAGCGGCAGCCCCGCGTGGCCGAGCCGGAACCGGTCGGCGAGCAGCAGCCCGACGACGATCCCGAGCGAGGTGACCAGCGCCGTGTGCCCGCTGGGGTAGGACAGGTGGTCACCGTTGATCGTCCGGTCCACCACGGGTTTCACCACCGTGGTGAGCACCCCGGTCGCGGCGGGCCCGGCGACCGCGAGCAGCGCGAGACGACGGCGTCGCGCGGCGAAGCAGATCACGGCGAGGACCACGACCAGTCCGGCGGCCCACCCCGGATCCCCCGCGGTGCCGACGGCCCACGAGACGTCGAACGACAACGACGGTTCGCGCACGCTGTCCCGCAACGCCTCGTACGCGCGCTGGTCGAGCGCGGTGCCGGTGACGTCACCGGCGAAGAGCACGCCGAGCACGACCGCCACGACCCCCGCGACGGCGGCGGCAGCCGCCAGCGGAACCCG
Organism: Amycolatopsis sp. NPDC006125; assembly: GCF_040614195.1. NCBI lineage: Bacteria > Bacillati > Actinomycetota > Actinomycetes > Pseudonocardiales > Pseudonocardiaceae > Amycolatopsis > Amycolatopsis sp. NPDC006125. The sequence goes on along the minus strand of NZ_JBEXTZ010000064.1, from coordinate 50,469 downwards.
CAGCGCGGGTGGGACGGCGGGCCGTGGCGCCTGCACGTTCGTCTGGTCCACGTGGGGAAGTCGCCGCCGATCGGCGGATTGTTTCCACCCGGCAGGTGGAAAAGGTGAGCCGAATGCATCACACGCCATTGTCGTAACGTGGTTCAACGACCTTCCGACTTCTCCGCCGGGGAATGCGGAAAGCCTTCCGGGGCGCGGAGGGGTACTTCCTCGACTTCCGCGACACGGTCTGTGCCCCTGGCCGTGACCTGCTCAGCGGCGGGAACCCGTACGATCCCGACACCTACCTCGCGACGTACCCGTGGGCGCTGCCGATGTCGCTCTACACGCCGGCCTGGCTGACCCTCGCGGTTCCACTCGCGCCACTCCCTTACCTTTCTTCGGTCGCCCTTTTCCAACTGCTGTCAATCGGTGTCGCCATTGTGATGCTGCGGATTCTGGCGAAATGGGCGCTGCCACACTTGGCTGGTACCCGGGTCGCGGCGCGATTTCCGTGCAACTGGGCAGCCTGCTCGGCGTGCTCGGCGCGGTGCTGATCCTCCGCTCACTGGCGACCGCGAAGCCCGGGGCAGGCTGGGGTGTCGCACTGGTCCTGATCAAGGTGCAGTTCGGCGTGCGGGCGGCTGCGATCGGCCTCGCGCGGCGTGCTGTGGCTGGCCGTGGCATCGGTTCCGGTGGTGGTCGCGTGCACCATCGCCGCCGGCGGTCCCGCCGGGTTCGTGCGGTCGGTCCTGCGTGACGTCGCGGTGCTCAGTTCCGATGCGGCGCCGACCGGGCTGAGCAACCCCGTCCAGCGGCGGTTCGACCTGCTCGGGCAGCTCGCGCACTGGGGTCTGACCGAGCCGCCCGCGTGGTTGCAGATCGCGATTCCGCTGCTGGCGGTCGTGGCCGTCGTGTTCGTGGTGCGCGCCGCCTGGCGGCCGTTGACGGTGGCCGCGGGGACCACGACGGCGATGCTCATCGGCTTCTACCACGCGCCGTACGACCTGCTGGTGCTCTTCGTGCCGGTTGCGCTGGGCATCGGCATGGCGGTGCGCGGTGAGCTGACTCGCACGGCGGACCGCGTCGCGGTGGGCGCGCTCACCCTCGTCGTGCTGCACCTGCACACCGTTTCGACGAAGCTGATCCCCGGCTTCGACGTGCGGCTCGCGGACGCCGTCGATCTGCTGCTCGTCGCTGTCGGGCTTGCCGCGGCCCTGGTCAGCTCCAGATGTCGCGGTGCACGTTGAAGATGATCCGGGACCCCAGCCGCTCCAGTTTGATCGGCAGTTCCTTCATCGTGGTGAGCCGGGCGCGCACCGCGCGCTGGTGTTCCAGCGGGCAGCTCACCAGCAGGAACCCGCCGCCGCCCGCGCCGGTCACCTTCGCCCCGGTCGCGCCCGCCGACAGCGCCGCGTCGACGGCCTCGTCGATCTGCTGGTTGGACACCCCGGACGCGAGCGAGCGCTTGGCCTCCCAGCTCTTGCGCAGCGCGGTGCCCAGCGCGGACAGCTCGCCGCCGCGCAGGCCGTCCGCCGCTTCGCCCGCCAGGTCGCGCAGCTGCCCCAGCTGGGTGAGCTTGTTGCCGACGTTCGCGTTCTGCTCGCCCAGGATCGTGTTGGCGCTGCGCGTGATGCCGGTGAAGAACAACATCAGCTCGTCCTGCAGCTTCCGCCAGTCCGCGCGCGGCAGGTCGATCTGCTCGACCCCGACCGCGTCGCCCGGCCCGAACTGCAGGTCGCACAACCCGCCGAAGGCGGCCGCGTACTGGTCCTGCTTGCCGATCGGCTTGCGGCACCGGTCGATCTCGATCGCGCACGCCCGCTCGGCCAGCTCCTCGGCCGTCACCTGCCTGCCCTGGTAGGCGAACAACGCGTGCAGCAGCCCCACCGTCACCGAGGACGACGACCCGAGCCCGGACCCGGCCGACGGGATGTCGGCGAGCGTGGTGATCTCGACGCCACTGCGCACCCCGGTCATGTGCATGGCCTCGCGCACCAGCTCGTGCTCGAGGTCCTCGACGCGGGAGACGATCTCCTTGCGCGAGTAGTTGACGTAGATCTCGTCGTCGAAGCGCTGCTTGACCACGACGTAGACGTACTTGTCGATGGCCGCGTTGAGCACCCGGCCGCCGTGTTCCCGGTAGTAGCTGGGCAGATCGGTCCCGCCACCGACGAGCCCGATGCGCAGCGGGGTCTGGGTGATGATCACGATGCTCGCCTGCCTTGCCAGACTGCGCGCGCCCTGGACAGGGCCGCGGGGGTGCCGATGTCGAGGAACCACGAGTCGCCGAGGGAGACCGCGCGGGCGCGCCCGACGAGCGCGGGCAGCAGGTCGTAGCCGATGTCCCGGGGCGGCGGGCCGATCAGGTCGAGCACGGCGGGGGAGAACGCGTACATCCCCGCGTTGGCCAGGTCGCCCGGCGGGTCGGCGGGTTTTTCCACGAACCCCGTCACCAGCCCGTCGGAAACCGTGAGGATCCCGCACTGCGTCGGATCGGGCGCCCGGAACACCGACAACGTCGCGATCGCCCCGCCCGCGCGGTGCGCGCCGACCAGCACCCGCAGGTCGAAGTCGGTCAGATTGTCGGCGTTGAGCGCCAGGAACATCTCCTCGCCCGCGACGAAGTCCCGGTTGGCCCGCAGCGTGCCCGCGCTGCCGAGCAGTTCCGGCTCCTCGACGGTGTGCACGACCGGACCGCCGTCGCGCCCGGCCAGGTGCCGCCGGACCAGCGGCGCGAGGTGGTGCAGGTTGACCAGCACCTCGTCCACCCCGGCGGCCGCGAGCGCGTCCAGCCAGATGTCCAGCATCGGCCGCCCGCCGATCTCGACGAGGCACTTGGGGGTGTGGTCGGTCAGGGGCCGCAACCGCGTCCCCAGCCCGGCCGCGAGCAGGAACGCCTTCACGACCCCGCCTTGCGCACCACGCCGAGCGAGCGCATCTTGGCGTCGGCCTCGGCGAGGATTTCCTCCAGGCCCGGCATGTCCCGCAGCCACGCGGCGTACTCGGCGACCGAGTCCGCCGGGGTCCGCTTCGGGGACCAGCCCAGCTGCTTGAGCGCGTCGACGTCGGAAAGGATGTGCCGGGTGTCGCCGAAGCGGTACTCGCCGCTGATCCGGCCCGGCCGGTCCGAACCGTACTGCCGGCGCACCACCTCGGCGAACTCCTGCGTGGTGTACCCGGTCCCGCCGCCGACGTTGAACACCCGCCCCGCCGCGCGGTCGTCGGCGAGCACCAGCACGTTCGCGTCGACGACGTCGTGGATGTTGACGTAGTCACGGATGTTCTGCCCGTCCTCGTACAGCGTCGGCGCGCCGCCGAGCAGGTAGTGCAGGTTGAAGATGCGGCACGCGCCGGAGTAGGCGTTGTAGACCGACTGCCGCGGCCCCTGCACGATGCTGTAGCGCAGGGCGACGGTCGGGATGCCGTAGCGGCGCCCGAGGTTGACCGCCACGACCTCCTCGCCGTGCTTGGACATGCCGTAGGCGTTCTGCGGGTTGGCGACGCGTTCCGGCGTCGGCAGCACCTCGATCGGCTCGCCGCACACCGCGCAGCCGATGTCCCAGCGCGCGGCCCGCAGCGCGGACTCCGGGCGCATGTCCGGCGTCTGCTCGCCGTGCACCGCGCACCGGTACAGCCCTTCGCCCATCGCCGCCTGCGAGGACGCTACGACGATCCGCTGCAGGTCGAGTTTCTCGGCGACCACGATCTCGTAGATCATCGCGGTCGAGGTGACGTTGACGTCGGTGAACTTGGCGAAGTCCGGCAGGTAGTCCTGGTAGGCGGCGAAGTGGTAGACCGCGTCCACCCGGCGCAGCAGGTTGCGCACCAGGTCGCGGTTGCGCACGTCGCCCTCGTAGAACTCCACGCCGGGCGTGAGGTGGTTCGGCTTGCCGTCGCGGTGCACCGGCGCGGCCAGGACGTCCAGCACGATCACCTCGTGCCCCAGCTCGACGAGCCGGTCGCAGGTGTGCGAGCCGATGAACCCGGCACCGCCGGTGACCAGGATCCTCATCGGGCGTGCACCTCGCGGTACACGTCGAGCGTCCGCGCCGCGGTGGCCGCCCAGGTGAACTCGCCGGCGCGTTCCGGTCCGCGGGCGCGCAGCCGCTCGCCCTCCGGGCCGCAGGCCTTGACGATCTGGTCGGCGATCGAGTCCGCGTCCTTAGGGTCGGCCAGCAGCGCCGCCCCGCCCGCGGTTTCCGGCATCGCCGTCACGTTCGAGGTGACCACCGGGCACGCCGACGCCATGGCTTCCAGGATCGGCAGGCCGAACGTCTCGTTGTGCGACGGGTACACGAACACGTCCGCGGCGCGGTAGAAGTGCACCGTCTCCTCCAGCGGCACCCCGCCCACCCACACGATGTCGTCCGCCACGCCGAGCCGCGCGGCCAGCGCCTTGAGCTCGCCGACGTACTCGACGTCCCGGCCGGGTCCGACGACGACCAGCTGCCTGCCGCCGAGGTCGGACTTCGCCGCCGCGAACGCGCGGATCAGGCCCTCGCAGTTCTTGTACGGCCACAGCGACGACACGAACAACACGAAGTTCTCGCGCACCCCGTACCGCTTCGCGACGTGCGCGAACGCCTCGTCCCGGTCGCCGGGGTTGAACAGCTCGTGGTCGACCGCCTCCGGGATGAGCCGGATCTTCGCCGGATCCACCTTCAGGTACTGCTGCACCTCGTCGACCAGGCTGCGCGAGTTGAGGATGATCGCGTCGGCCAGCCGCGCGGTGCGCGGGTAGCTCAGCTGGCGGTACAGCCGCGCGGGCGGCGAGATCGCGTGCGGCGTCGTGTACGCGTGCAGTGTCTTGATGTGCACCACGAGTTTCGGCGCGGACTTCACGATCGGCGCCATCAACGTGTTCAGCACGTCGATCCCGCTCAGCGGCAGCCGCAGCGGCGAGTACAGGTGCTCCGACAGCGTGCGCAGGTTGCGCTTCTCGTTCGACCACGGGTAGGTGATGTAGCCGACGCTGCGGCCGTAGTCGTGCGTCGGCCGCGACTTCGGGCTCACCATCAGGTGGAACGACTCGCCGTCGCGGAGCAGCCTGGTCATCTCGGGGATGACGCGGGTCCAGAACCAGTGCGCGCCCGACGGATTGAACGGGTCGTCGGTGAGCAGGTTGATCGCGACGCGCATGCGGTCAGAATGTCTGCGAGACAACGGCATCTGGGGTCATCCTCGACTGTCGGACGTACTGGGCCAGCAGGTGCATGCACGCCTGGTGGGCGTCTTCGACGACGCCGTAGTTGGCGGAGTCGACGTGGATGGAGACCTCGGCCCGGCGGCGGGCGGGCCCACCGGCGAAACCGGTGAGCGCGATGGTCGGCATTTCGTGCGCCGCCGCCCAGTCCAGCGCCCGCACGATGTTCGGCGAGCGGCCCGAGGACGAGATGACGATCAGCACGTCACCCGGCCGCGCCTGGGACTGCAACTGGTACTCGAAGACGTGCTCGTAGCCGAGGTCGTTGGCGATCGCGCTGAACAGCTCCACGTTGGTGCTCAGGCTCTGCACGCGCGTGGTGACGCCGGTGCCGTTGCGCACGCCCTTCACGTGGTCGCACTGCAGGTGGTTGGCGATCGACGCGGATCCGCCGTTGCCGCAGGCGAACACGGCCGAATCGCGGTCGTAGGCGGCGTTCAGGATCTTCGCCGCGCGGCTGACCTGCTCCAGGTCCACGGTGGCGAAGGCGCGCGCCAGCTCGGCGACGTAGGCGCCGCCGTAGGAGTCGGCCCGGTGGAACTTCGCGGCCGGGAACTTGGGCGCCTTTTGCTGCTCCGGCGCGGGTGCGGTGTCGCCGCCGAGGATGAACCGCACGGCGGCGGCGAGGTCGGGGAACGTGTCCACGCCCGTCACGGCCGAGCCGGGCGGCCCGACGTGCAGCGGTTTCGCGCCGACGGCCCGCGCGAGCCCGACGTCGGCGGGGCTGTCCCCGACCACCCAGGACGCGGACAGGTCCAGGTCGAGCGCTTCCGCGGCGGCCAGCGCCATGCCCGGCCCCGGCTTGCGGTCGGCGCTGCGCCGGGCGAAGGCCTCCACGATGCCGTCCGGGTGGTAGGGGCAGAACAACCACAGGTCGACGTGCGCGCCGTGCCGCGCCATTTCGGCGATCATGTGCTTGTGGACCTGCTCCACGTCGGCGATGCCGTAGTACCCACGGGCGACGCCGGCCTGGTTGGTGACCACGGCGACCGGGATGCCGGCCCGGTTGAGCGCGGCGATCGCCGCGATGGACCCGTCGATGAACTCGACCCGGTCGACGGAGCCGACATACCCGCTGTCGACGATGATCGTGCCGTCGCGATCGAGCAGAACCCCTGGCTGGCTCACGGTTCGACCACCTCTCTGCGATGTCTTGAGGTCGCGCGCGGGCGCTGGTCCGTTACGGGTTCGCCGCTCACCGCAGTACCGTCCTTTGTGGAGTGCCGGCGAGCAGGCCCGCCGCGACCGCCAGGTGCAGCAGGTACGGGGAGGCGTCCCCGAGCCCGGCTTCGGTGTAGGAGGCCGCGAGGCAGTACGTGATCAGGAACAACGCGCACGCCCGCCCCGGCGACGGCGGGCGGGCGATGGCCACCACGACGAGGGTCACCAGGAACAACACGACGATCGTGGCGCCCAGGTAGCCCTGCTCGTGGTAGACGGCCAGCCAGCTGTTGTCGATGGGCAGGCCGTCGAAGGACTTGTTGGACAGCCCGGTCCCGAAGATCTCCTCGAACCAGGTGCGCGGGGTGGCCAGCAGCCGCTCCCACACCTTCGCGCGGCCGGTGAGGTTGCCGAAGTTCTCCGCGTCCTGACCGCGCAGGACCCAGGTCTGCAGCAGCGGCCCGAGCAGGACGGCGCCGATCCCGGCCACGGCGATGCCCCAGGCGAACGCCTTGCGCGCGCGCCCGCTGGTGAGCCACATCGACAGCATCGCGATGACGAGCCCGGCGACCAGGCCGAGGGTCGCCGTGCGGGTGTGGGTCAACACGAGCAGGACGATCGCCGGACCGGCGACCATGACCACGCTGCGCGTGTCGGTGAGCTTGTTGATCCACAGCAGCACGGCCAGCCCGGCGGCGATCGCCGCGTACTGCCCGATCTGCGTCGGCGTCAGCGGCCACAGCACGCCGGTGAGCCGGCCGTCGTTGAGTTCCGGCATCGCCAGGCCGGGGGAGATCACCAGGCCGACGGCGACGGAGACCAGCAGCACGGTCAGCACCCTGATGTGCTGGCGGACGAACCAGATCGAGCCGTTCATCCACGGGCTGATCAGCCACAACGTCCCGACGAACAGCCCGAGCCGGGCGCACCGGAACAGCGAGCCGAGGCCGGACTCCATCCGCACGCTGCTCGCGAAGCTCGCCACCAGCAGCAGGCTGAGCAGCACCAGGAACGCGCTAGGCCGGATCTTCAGGCGCGGGTTGAGGATCAGGGCGAGCGCGAACGCGATGCCGACCGCGCTCATCGTGAGCGCCTGCGTGACCGGGCGCGGGATCGGGATGAGCGCCGAGACGCCCTGGGTGGCGAGGGTGTTGAAGATCAGCAGGGCCCAGATCGCGCCGAGGATCCGGAAGGTGCGCGGGCCGCGGGCGACGTCGTCCTCGTCGAGTGTCCATGGCCGGATTCCGGTGAGGCTCATCAGTTGCCGCCCCCTGCCGCGAAGGTGCTGCCGGCGTCCTGCCGGTAGGCCGGGCCCTGCCACTCGATCTGCTCGACCAGCCTGCTCGCGTCGTGCGCGACGAAGGTCCACGGCCCGACGTAGGTGTTGCCGGACCAGCGGTTGTTCTGGTCGAAGGTGATCGCCTGCGGGACCACGTCGCCCTGGTACGGCGACCAGTCCGGCGAGCTGCCGTAGTTGGACAGCAGCGCCATCCGCGCGCACATCGCCTGGCAGCCGATGTTGCGCGGGTTCACCTCGAACCGGTTGCCGTGGACCTGCACGTTCTGGGTCTTCCAGCGGCAGTCGGCGTGCAGCGGGTCCGTGTTGATGCCCGGCGGGGCGCACTTCGCGACGTCCCCGACGACGAGCGTGCAGGTGCCGGTGGACGTGTTGGCGGGGCTGTTGCAGAAGCGGTCCGCGTTCTCCCACAGTGTGACCCCGCCCCAGTTGTCCACCAGGTCGTTGTCGTAGATGTCGATCTTGTCGGTGCGGGCGGGCACGCGCGCGTCGCCGCCGGACTCGGAGATGTAGACGGCGGCGGACGGGAAGTTGTCGTCGCGGTCGACGAACTCGCGCCCGCTGACCAGGTTGTTGCGCTTCAGCGTGTTGCCGCGGATGGTCGCGTTGTAGCTGGTCTCGTAGAAGATCGCGGTGCCGTCGTTGTTCTCGATGAGGTTGTTCTCGATCAGGAAGTCGTTGTTGTTGGTGTCGGCCCAGATGCCCGGCCCGCGGTTGTCGTGGATCCAGTTGCCGCGGATGTCGGCGCCGTCGACCTCCCAGAACTTCATCGCGCCGGTGCAGCCGCAGCCGTCGGGGTACTTGCTCTCCACGTCGTCGGCGTTGTTGCCGACGAACTCGTTGCCCTCCAGCACGAGATCGGTGACGTCGCCGCAGCAGGCGTTGAGCCCGTACTGCCCGTTGTCCTTGAGGCAGTTGCCCGTCATGACCTGGCGCGCGCCCGCCATCATCGCGGCGCCGCGGTTGTCGGTGAGCAGGTTCGACCGGATGACCCAGCCCGCGCCGGAGTCGTGGTTGACCACGCCCTCGTTGTCCGGCGCGTCGAACCCGGTCACCGTGAGGTGCTGGACGGTCACCCCGCTCGCCTTGCCGCTGAAGGCGTACCGGTTGGTGTGGCGCCCGTCGACGACCGCTCCCGGGGCGCCGGTGTAGGTGTTGCCGTCCTTCGGCGCGACCTGGTCGAACTCGTCTGTGCCGAGGGTGTGCGTGCCGGGCTGCAGCCAGAACGTGGTGCCCGGCGGGCTGGCCTTCGTCTTGGCCTGGAGGTCGCCGGGCACGGCGGCGTCGACGACGACCGCGCCGGCCGGCGGTTCCGCGGGACCGGGCGGCAGGTTGCCGCACGCCCCGGAACCCGCGATTGCCGCGGTGGTGTCCGCCGGTTCCGGGGTGGGGGTGCACGCGAGCGCGGCCAGTGGCGCCAGGACGCCGAGGAACACCGCCACCCAGCGGGCTCGGGTCGTCGTTGGTGCGGGCACGGCGGGCAACCTCCCGGCTAGTCGGCGAAGCGCAGCAGTGTGGTGAGCGGGCCGGCGCGGCCGGTGAGCCCACTGCCGATCAGGGTCGTGGCCGGTTCGCGGCGGCCGTAGCCGGGCGAGTACCAGCCGAGCGGCGGATCGGTCTGGCCGCGGTGCGCGGTCCAGGTGAGCGCCGCGGGAAGGTCGAGGATCGCGGCCCGGTCGCGGCCGCCCGCGGTCCACGTCAGCACCGCCGCGTTGCCGGTCAGCTCGGCGCTCACCCTCGGGCCGAGGTGGAACGCGAGCCGCGCCGGGTGGTGCCGGTCGTCGGTGATCTCGTCGGTGATCCGCAGTTCCCGTTCGGCCGGGTCGAGTTCGACGGTGCGCCGGTGCACGGCGGGCCGGTAGCCGTCGTGCTCGGCGGACCACCGCGGCGCCCCGCCGCCGGGGCGGGCCAGCACGCGGGTGCGCGCGTGCCGCGTCCACAGGAACGGGCCGCCCGAAGTGGACTGGTCGGCGTCGTCCAGTTGCACCGTGTTGTGGCCGAGCGTGGACCGGAAGTACGCCCGCCACCCGGGTTCGCCGTGGTAGCAGTAGGTCCCCGGGTCGGCGAGAACGTCGACGCCGTCGTGCCGCACCTCGACCGACAACGCGTCGGCGTGCGCGTGCGCGGCGATGGACAGGAACCCGTGCGGGCCGCCGTCGCAGCGGCACCAGATCTCGCCGCGGCCGTCCCCGGCCGGGGTGCGCAGCAGGGTCAGCCCGGCGTCGGCGAAGTGGTCCGGTCGCGTGCGTGGCCGGTCCGCGGTTTCGAAGCGACGGGCGAGCGCGGTGAGCAGCGGCGTCCGGGCGTCCCCGCCGCGCGGGCTCGGCCACCAGTCCAGCCGTCCGAACAGGACGTCGCCGGTCGCCAGCAGCGACGACCACCGGTTGACCCCGGCGCCGTCGAGCACGAGCCCGTGCCCGTCGTCGCTGTCGCCCTGGCGCGGCGGGTGCAGCCGCACGTCGACGACGGCCGCGAGCGCGTCGGTCATCCGCAGCAGCGTCCGCCACAGCGAGTCCGGCGCCGCCGGGCCGGCCTCGATCGCCGCGGCCAGGCCCAGTTCCAGGACCAGGCCGTGGTACTCGGTGGCCAGCTCCCGGTTCAGGCCCGAGCCGAACGTGTTGGCCGCCAGGTGCTCGTCCAGCGAGCGCAGCGCCGCCGCCCGCCAGCCGGCCGATTCGGGGAACCACGGGAACGCGCAGGACGCGGCCAGCTGCCCGGCCGCCTCGGCGATGACGTGGTTGTTCGCCGACGACCCGCGGCTCGGGAAGGTGGCGAGCCACCGCTGGTGGTGCCAGATCTGGTGCAGCGCCTCGGGGTTGTCCTCGAACAGCCCGGACGCGCCGGGCCAGCCGTCGAGCAGCCGCCGCACCCACACCCAGGACAGCAGCCGGATGCCCAGCTCGATCCCGCTGACCCAGTGCACGCTCGTCATCGGCGCGTTCGCCGCCCACCACGACTTCAGGTGGTCGGCGACGCGCTCGGCGTAGCGGTCCTCACCGGTCAGCGCGTACGCGGTGGCCAGCACGGTGAGGTGCTGGTGCCGCGACGGCTCCCAGATCTGCTTGATGTCGCCGACGACGTCCTCGTGCCGGTAGGGGATGTCGAAGGCGAAGGTGTCGGCGGGCGCGTGCCGCCCGGTTTTCGGGTCGAACGACCAGTCCGGGCTCACCATGTCGTGCCGCCGCAGGCCGAAGTACTCGGCGCGGCCGTCGAGCAGCCGGTCCGCGGTCTCCAGCACGCGTGCCCGCGCGTCCGCCGGGACCTGCACGCCTTCGGGCAGCACGGCGGTGAACCGGCGGCCGGGCAGCGGAACGGACGCCTCGGGCAGCGCGCGCCGCAGCCTGCGCCGGTTCAGCACGTCCGCCGCGCGCCCGGCGACCTCGCGCGGGCCCATCCGCGACAGCCGCCGCAGGTACCAGGCGGGGTCCATCATGACGGGGTCCCGATCTTGACCGGCACGCCGGTGGCCAGGCTGGTCTGCACCGCGAGCGTCGCGAGCGTGGTCGCGACCAGCGACTCCAGCGGCACCGGCATCGGCCCGCCCGAGGTCACCGCGGTGACGAACGCGTCCAGCTCGGCGTGCTGCCCCTTGTCGCGGCCCTTCGGCAGGCGCGAGCTGGTCCACCGCTTGCGCCCGTACACCGAGGCGCGCGCGAAGTCGTCGAACTTCAGCACCTTGCCGTCGGCGACGACGTCCAGCGTCTCCTTGGGGAAGCTCGTCGAACCGCTGGTGGCGTAGCTGATGGTCGCGGTCGAGCCGTCCGGGTACCGCAGCACGACCTGCAGGTCCTGCTGGTCCGGCGTGGCGCAGGCGTAGACCGACACCGGGTCCGCGCCGAGCAGCCAGCTCACCGTGTCGATGAAGTGCCCGCCCTCGCCTGCGAACCGGGTGCCCTCGGAACCGGCCTGGTCGTACCAGCTGCCGTGCTCCAGGCGGCCCGCGTTGATCAGGTACCGCACCGACGCCGCGCCGATGCGCCTGCCGAACCGGCCGGTGGCCTCGTGCAGCAGCGGCGCGAACCGCCGGTTGAACCCGACCTGCAGCCGGTCGTTGCCGGACTCCTCGATCGCGCCGAGCACCTTGCCCAGCTCGGCTTCGCTGAGCGCCAGCGGCTTCTCCACGAACACCGCCTTGCCCGCCAGCAGCGCGCGGCGGGTCAGTTCGGCGTGTGAGCTGTGCCGGGTCACCACGAACACCGCGTCGATCTCCGGGTCGGCGAGTGTGGCGTCCACATCGGTCGTGGCCTCGGCGAACCCGAACTTCCGCTTGGCGTTCGCGCCCGACAGGGCGGACGTGGTGACGACGCGTCGCAGCTCGACGTCCTCCCGTTCGGCCAGGTGCGGCAGCAGCATCGAGGACGCGTAGTTGCCCGCGCCGATGAACGCGGTCCGCACCTTGCCCATCCGCTGCGACGTGCGGATCGGCTCGCGCCGGGGGACTTCCGCGACGAGTGCGGGCTCCTCGGCGTCCTTGGCCACGTCGGGGTACCGGAAGAGAACGGCGACGGCCTTCAGCTCGCCCTCGTTGAGCCTGCGGTAGGTCTCCACGGCGGTCGAGAAGTCCGCGACGTGCGAGACCAGCGGCTCGACGTCGACCCGTTCGCGGGCGATCAGGTCGAGGAAGCACTCCAGGTTGCGGCGCTCGGTCCAGCGCACGTAACCGATCGGGTAGTCGCGGCCGTCCAGTTCGTACTCCGGGTCGTACCGGCCGGGGCCGTAGGAGCGGGAGAACCGGACGTCGAGTTCCTTTTCGTAGTAGGCGTTCCACGGCAGGTCGAGACGGCACTTGCCGATGTCGACCACGCGGCCGCGGTCGCGGGCGAGCTTCGCGGCCAGCTCGACCGGCTCGTTCGTGCTGCCGCCCGCGGCGAGGTACACCTGGTCCACGCCGTGCCCGCCGGTCAGCTCCCCGACCGCGATCTCCACGTCCCCGGAACCGGGGTGGCCGCACACCGACGCGCCCAGCCGTTCGGCGAGCTTGCACCGCTCCTGGTCCGGGTCCACGCCGACCACCCGCACGCCGGACGCGGCCAGCAGCTGCACGACCAGCTGCCCGATCAGGCCCAGCCCGATGACCAGCGCGACGTCGCCGAGCTGCGGCTCCCCGCGCCGGACGCCCTGCATGGCGATCGCGCCGACGGTCGCGAACGACGCGTGCCGCGGCGCGACCCCGGTGGGCACCCGCGTGTAGAGGTTCTTCGGCACCCAGTTCAGCTCGGAGTGCAGCGCGTGCTCGTTGCCCGCACAGGCGACGAAATCCCCGACGGCGACGTCATCGATTCCGGACCCGACCTCCTCGACCACACCGCACAGCGAGTAGCCCAGCGGGGTGTAGGAGTCGAGCCGGTTCATCACCTTGCGGTAGGTGGCGCCGACGCCGTTGGTCGCGACGCTCTGGACGACCTTCGCGACCTGGTCCGGCCGCGACCGCGCCTTGCCCAGCATCGACATGCTCGCCTCGGACACCTTCATCATCTCGGTGCCGGTGGAGATCAACGAGAACGCGGTCCGCACGAGCACGCCGCCCGGCTTGCACGCGGGCGCCTCGACGTCCAGCAGGGCCAGCTCGCCGCTCTTGTAGTTCTGTACGACCTGCTTCACCAGGGCTCCTTACGCTGCTCGCTCGGCCGCGCCGGCTTCGGTCGCGCTGCGGTACCAGTACTCCAGGGTCAAGACGTGCCAGAGGTGCTTGGACCGGTCCTCCCGGCCGGCGGCGTCCTCGTCGACCAGCCGCTGCAAGGCCTCGCGCCGCAGGAACCCGGACTTGACGAGGACACCGTCGTGCACGACCTCGCGCACCAGCGGCGCCAGATCGCGGCTCATCCACGCCCGCAGCGGGGCGCTGAACAGGCCCTTCGGCCGGTAGACGATCTCCTTCGGCAGGATCGACAGCGCGGCTTCCTTGAGCGCGGCCTTGCCCTGCCGCCCGGCGATCTTGCGGTTGCCGGGCAGGCTGAACGCGGCCTTGACCACCTCGACGTCCACGAACGGCACCCGCACCTCGGTGGAGGCGGCCATCGTGGAGCGGTCGGTGTAGGTCAGGTTCAGCCCCGGCAGGAACATCCGCGCGTCGGCGAGGCACATGCGGTTGACGAAGTCGTCGAGCAGGTTGTCGTGGTAGGTGTCGGCGTGCTCGGTGAGCACGTCGTCCACCGCGCCGGTGAGGTCGGGCGCGACCAGGCCGGCGAGCTCGTCCCGGTCGTACATCGTGTAGCTGCGCCGGAACGCGGTCTCCTCCGGCAGGGTCGCGAAGGACAGGAACCGCTTCGCGAAGCGGACCGACCGGAAGCCCCGCTTCGAGGTCGCCACCGGCAGCCGGTCCACAACGGACTCCAGCGGCGTGCGCACCGCGCCGGGGATCTTCTGGTAGCGCAACGCGATCAGGTTCGCCAGGTGCTTGCGGTAGCCGGCGAACAGCTCGTCCGCGCCCATCCCGGACAGCATCACCTTCACGCCGGCCTCCCGCGCGGCCAGGCAGATCAGGTAGCTGTTGATGGCTGCCGGGTCGCCGATCGGCTCGTCCAGGTGGTAGGTCAGGTGCGGCAGCAGGTCCTGCACGTTCGGCGCGATCTCGATCTCGTGCAGGTCGACGCCGAAGCGGTCGGCCACGATCCGCGCGTACCGCAGGTCGTCCGGCATGGCTTCGAACTTCGCGTCCTCGGCGCGGAAACCGATGGTGTAGGCGGAGATCCCGGGGGAGTACTTGGCCGCCAGCGCGGTCAGGTAGCTGGAGTCCAGGCCGCCGGACAGGAACGTCGCCACCGGCACGTCGGAGAGCAGGTGCTTGCGGGTGGAGTCCTCGACGACCGCGGCCAGGTCGGCGGGCGGGCCGTGCCGGGCCTCGGTCGCGACGTCCCGCAGGATCCAGTACCGGCCGGTGTCCACCCGGCCGTTCGGGCGCACGCGCAGCCACGAGCCCGGCGGCAGCTTGCGTGCCTCGCGGAACGCGCACCGGCTGTCCGGCACCCAGTAGTAGAGCAGCGACGCGACCAGCGCGGTCTCGTCCACGTGCAGCCCGCCGATCTCGCCGGCGAGAGCTTTCAGCTCGGAGGAGAACGCGATCCCGTCGCCGCGGCGCACGTAGAACAGCGGCTTGATGCCGAGCTGGTCGCGGGCGAGGAACAGCTCACCGGTGCGCTCGTCGAAGATCCCGAAGGCGAACATGCCGCGCAGCCGCGGCAGGCACTCGACGCCCCAGCGCCGCCACGCCTCCAGCAGGACCTCGGTGTCGGAGGTGCCGCGGAACCGCACGCCCTTGCTCATCAGCTCGGCCCGCAGCTCGGGCGCGTTGTACAGCTCCCCGTTGTAGGTCAGCGCCAGCCCGCCGGAGACCATCGGCTGCGCGCCCGTCTCGGACAGGTCGATGATCGACAACCGGCGGTGGCCCAGGTGCACGTCACCGTGGTCGTAGCGGCCCTCGCCGTCCGGCCCGCGGTGGGCCAGGCGCTTGGTGAGCCGGTCGGTCAGCGGGCCACCGTCGGGCCAGCGGTAGGTTCCTGCGACACCGCACATGGTCAGCCTTCGCGATCGAGGGGCAGCTTGCCGTTCACGTGTGCCTCCGGGGCGTCGACCGGCGTGAACTGCTTCGTCGGCAGGTCGGCGTGCACCGGCTGGAGCGTCACGGTCTGCTCGCCCTTCCCGGCGGAGGAGGGGATCGGCGCGAACCACTTCGTCGGGTGGTCGTCGACGTTGGCGCTGCCGTTGGCGGGCCGCGCCTCGGCGAACGCGGCGCGGCCGCGCAGCGCGGTGTGCAGCCCGTCCCACAGCGTGCCGTCCGTGCGGTCCCGCGGATCCGGCGCGACGAGCACGATGCCGATGACCGGGATGCCCAGGTCGGCCAGCTGCCGCGCGACGGTGTGCAGCCACGCCGCGTCCGCCTTGCCCGCGCGGACCACCAGCACGGTTTCCGCGCCCAGCCGGCGCAGGTCGGTCCACGCCGTCCCCGGCGACACCGAGCCGACCCCGATGCGGGCCTTCTCGGCCGCGCTGCCGTCGACGACCCGCACGCCCTCACCCGCCTCGCCGGACAGCGCGGTGACCTCACGGTGCGGCAGGTCGTCCACGACCACCACCGGACCGTCCAGGTGCCGGGCCATGTCCAGCGCGAGCGTGGCGGCCACCCGCGGGCAGCCGAGTTCGAGGACGGACACGCTGCCGCTCTCGCCGACCGCGCGGGCCAGCGTCGCCGCGACCCGGTCCCGTTGCGCGGCGGCGCCTCCCCACGGCCCCCGCCGGGGCTTCGGCAGCTGCGCGATGACGGACGCGCCGAGGTGCGCGGCGATCTCCCGCCGCAGCAGCGGCCGGTCCCGCACCACGCTCATCACGGCGGCCAGGCCCAGCCCGGCGACGAGCCCGAACCCGAGCCCGATGCCCGCGTTGGTGACCAGCGGGGCGAGCGGGGATTCGACGACCGGACGTGGCGCGTCGACGATCTGCGTGCCCGCGGCCAGCTGCGGTGTGCCGATCTTCGCCTCGTTGGCCTGGTTGGTGAAGTCGGAGACCCGCGAGGTCAGGTCGGCGCGCCGGGCGTAGAGCGACTGCAGCTCGGCCGGGCCGATCTGGCTGTTGCGGCTCGCCGACGCGGCGATCTGCCGGTCGACCTCGGTCAGCTCGGTCTGGATCTGGTCCCGTTGCCCCAGCAGGGCCTGCGCTTCCGCGTCCGCCGCGGCCTGCATGCGCTGGCCGTGGTCGGCGATGAACGCGTCCGCCAGCGCCTGCGCCTTCGCGACCGCCTCGCCGTAGCTACGGGCCGTGACCTGGAGTTCCAGCACGTTGTTGGTCAGCCCGGTGCCGGTGTAGGACTTCACGAACTTCTCCGGCGGCTCGGACGAGCCCAGCCGCTGCAGCGCAGCCCCGGCGATCCGGGTGGTCTCCAGGATGGCCACGTCGGTCTTGATGAGCGTGCCGCTGTCGTTCGGCGCGTCCTCGGCGTGCAGCACGAGCAGCCGGGTCACCGCGGTCGGCGGGGTCGGCGACACGACCGCGAGCGCCGCGCCCGCGAGCAGCCCCAGCACCGCGGCCGAGAGCCACAGGCGGCGCCGCCGGCGAATCGCGATCAGCACCCGCTGCAGGTCGAGCAGTGGTTGCGCGTTCTGGTTGCTGTCCGGTGTCGTCACGCTGAACCTGCCAATGCTTCGTCGCCTGCGGTCTTCGTGCCGCCTGGCTCGGGAACCGCGGCCGTGCGCTGGGCGACGACGACGCCGAGCACCCGCTGCCCGGCGTCGGCGGCGGCCTCGGTGATCGCGACGAGCTCCCAGCCCGTCCTGGTCCCGCTGGACACCACCACGAGGACACCGGCGGACTCGCGGTCGTCCGGCACCGTCGGCCGCTCGGGGTCGATCAGCGCCACACGCAGCTCGGGGCGTCCGCCGTGGCCGGCTGCGGCCAGCTGCGCGACCGCGGTCCTGGCCACCGGGTCGTCCTGCGCGGCCAGCACCAGCACCCGCGAGAACACGCCGGAGCCGTCACCGAGGCGGGAGAGCACGCGGCGGTACCGGATCTCGCGGCTGGCCGCGTCCGCGGAGGCGTTGAGCTCCGGCAGGTTCCACGGCTCGTCGGTCTTGAGCAGCCGGGCCCACCAGCGCCCCTCGTCGCCTGCCTGCGCGTGGTCCGGCGTCTCCGGCACGTCCACGCTGCCCAGCAGCGGCGCGCCGACCGCCGCCGCGATCTCGGCCTCGTTGCGCAACCGCCGGTCGGTGCGCGCGCCGACGAGGTGACCGAGCACGCCGAGCAGGAAGAACACGAGCGCGCCGCCCGCGACGAAGTGGATCATCGTCGGCGGCGCGGGGGAGGACGGCCGCTCGGCCGAGCCCATGACGACCACCTGCGCCTGGCGGCCGCCGCCGTCGAGCTGGTCGAGCTTGGCCATC
The DNA here is from genome assembly GCF_040614195.1 of Amycolatopsis sp. NPDC006125. Classification (NCBI taxonomy): domain Bacteria; kingdom Bacillati; phylum Actinomycetota; class Actinomycetes; order Pseudonocardiales; family Pseudonocardiaceae; genus Amycolatopsis; species Amycolatopsis sp. NPDC006125. Next base: position 32,957 of record NZ_JBEXTZ010000064.1, on the reverse strand, counting down.
GCCTCGGTCAGCGCCGTCCGCAGCGTCTCCAGCTGGGTGCGCACCTCGACGCTCTCCACCGTCACGCCCTGCACACGGCGGGACAGGTCAGTGATGCGGTCGTTGGTCTCCTGCACCTGGCGGCGCAGCGCGTCCTCCTGCTCCTGGCGGATCTGGCTGGCCGCGTCCGCGGTGCTGCCGATCAGCTGGGCGGAGTAGTTGACGTACTCCTTGGCGACCTGGTCGGCCAGCAGCTGCGCGTTTTCCGGGGTCTCCGCCTCGGCCGTGATCGCCACGATGTTGCCGTCGGCCGCGGTCGCGCTCACCGAGTCGTGCAGCTCGGATCCGGACACACCCCAGGCGAGTGCCTGCGCGGTGCGGTCCAGCACCACCGAGCTGGTCGCGATCTGCGTTTCGGTCATCAGCTCGCTGGAATCGGGCGCGCCCTGCAACAACACGTGCGAAGTCGTTCGGTAGCCGGGGGAGAAGATCAGCGACGCGCCGGCCCCCACCAGCGCGCCGAGGACGGCGAGGGCGGCGAGGACCCGCCAGCGGCGGCGCACGATCCTGCCGATCATGGACAGACGGACGGTGTCGTCGTTCAACGCCCCGGGCCCCCTCTCGTAAACATCGCCCGCCCGCGAACGGATGGGCTTTCACAAACCACGTCGCGGCGATTCCCGGATTGGTTACCGGCTTGTTCAAAACGCGACCAGGCGTTTTTCCGACGAGGATTCCGTTGTCCCGGTCGGGAATTCACCGACCGGTGGCGGCGTACGCCGCGAGCAACGCTTTCGCCGAATTGGCCCAGGACAACGGTCCCGCGACGCGTGCCGCGCCCAGTTCGCCCATGCGCTTCCGCTCGGCCGGGTCGTCCATCAGCCTGGCGGTCAGCTTGGCGAATTCGAGCTCGTCGTTGGCCGGCGCGTAAACCGCCGCCTCGCCCGCGGAAACCCGTGCCTCACGCAGGTCGAACGACACGATCGGACGGCTCATCGCCATGTACTCCATGATCTTGTTCATGGTCGACACGTCGTTGAGCGGGTTCAGCGGATCCGGCGCGAGACAGACGTCCGCTGTGGACAGATAACGGACCAGGTCGGCGTCCGGTATGCGGCCGGTGAACTCGACCTGGTCGTCCAGGCGGAGATCTTTCGACAACGCGACCATCGCGTCGAACGCGTCCCCGGAGCCGACGAACACCGCGTGCCAGTCCGTGCGGCCCAGGTCGTCACGCAGCTTCGCGAGCGCGCGGAGGGCGTAGTCGACCCCGTCCTGCGGGCCCATCACGCCCAGGTAGCACAGCATGTTCGGCTTGCCGCGCTTGAGTTCCGGCTCCGGCGGCACCTGCCGGAACCGGTCCACGACCGGGGCGCTGCGGACCACGAACACGTCCTCGGGCCGTTTGCCGCCGCGGGTGAGCGCCACGTCGCGGTAGCTCTCGTTCGTCGCGATCACCACGTCCGCGGCCCGGTAGGTGGCCCGCTCCAGCGCGCACACGCCCCGGTAGAGGAGGTCCTTCCCGCGGTCGAAGCGCGACAGGTACAGCTCGGGCACCAGGTCGTGCTGGTCGAAGACGAACTTCGCGCCCCGCCGCTTGAGCATCCGCGCGACGAGGAAGAGCAGGTCGGGCGGGTTGCACGCGTGCACGACGTCGACCGGGCCGATCTTGCGGGCCAGCCGGAACGTGTGCCACAGCGCGGATCCGTACTCCTGCAGGTAACCGGCCGGCCCGCCGGTCGCCGCTTTCAGCGGGTAGCGGTGGATGCGCACGCCGTCGATGACGGCTTCCGGCTCGGTGTCCCGCTTCGTCCCTTGTGGACAGATGACGTGCACCTCCCACCCGGCGTCGCGCAGGGTGGTGCTTTCCTGCCAGACCCGCCGGTCGAAGGGCACGGACAGGTTCTCGACGAGGATCAGGGCTTTACCAGGCAAGGCCGACGTATCCTTCTTCGGTGCGGCGCACGGCGGCGTCGGGCAGGCGGACGAGGTCGATCAGCGTGCGGTCGCCCGCCCTGGGCAGCGCCGCGAGCACGGCCGGGTCGGTGCTGCCGACGAGGCACACCTCGGCGTGGTCGAGCACCTCGTCGACGGTGCCGGCGAGCAGCTGGCCGAGGTGCGGCAGGCGGCTCTCGATGTACTCGCGGTTGGCGCCCATCAGCCGCGACAGGCTGACGTTCGCGTCGTAGATCTTGAGGTCGTAGCCCTTGCCCAGCAGGCGTTCGGCGAGTTCGACGAGCGGGCTCTCGCGCAGGTCGTCGGTGCCCGGTTTGAAGGACAGGCCGAACAGGCCGATGCGGCGCTTGCCGGTGCGCGCGACCAGGTCGAACGCGCGGCGCAGGTGCTCCTCGTTGGAGGGCAGCACGTGCGACAGCAGCGGCACCGAAACGTCGGCGCGGTGCGCGGCGTAGACCAGGCCGCGCAGGTCCTTGGGCAGGCACGAGCCGCCGAACGCGAAGCCGGGCCGCAGGTAGGCGGGGCTGACGTTGAGCTTGCGGTCGGCGAGGAACACGTCCATCACCCGGTGCGAGTCCAGGCCGAGCGCGCGGCAGATCGCGCCCAGCTCGTTGGCGAACCCGATCTTGAGGCCGTGGAAGGCGTTGTCGGCGTACTTGGTCATCTCCGCGACCGGGATGGGCACGCGGAAGACGTCGCCGGGCAGACCCTCGTACAGCTTGGCGACGGCGTCACCGCTGGCGGTGTCCAGCTCGCCGATCACCGTCTTGGGCGGGTCGAAGAAGTCCTTGACGCTGCTGCCTTCCCGCAGGAACTCGGGGTTCACCGCGACGCCGAAGTGCACGCCCGCGGTCAGCCCGGAGGCCTTCTCCAGGATCGGCACCAGCAGGTCGAGGCAGGTGCCGGGCAGCATCGTGCTGCGGAATACGACCGTATGCCGACCGGTTTTGCCCGCGAGCGCGCCGCCGATCTCCTCGGTGACGCGTTCCAGGAAGGCGGTGGACAGGCTGCCGTTGGGCGCCGACGGGGTGCCGACGCAGACCAGCGAGATCTCGCTGCCCGCGATCGCCTCCGCGACGTTCGTCGTGGCCCGCAACGCGCCGCTGGCCACGACCGCGGCGGTGAGTTCGCCGATGCGTTCCTCGACCACCGGCGCTTTCCCTTGCCGGACAAGATCGATCTTCACGGGGTTGATGTCGACCCCGATCACCTCGTGCCCCTCGCCGGCGAGGCACGCGGCCGACACGCATCCGACGTAGCCGAGCCCGAAGACACTGATCCTCATGGAAATCCTCCCGCCGCCACCGGCTTGCCCCAGAGGTCGGCGGGCGGGCGGAGATCGTTACGGCGCCGGGCAGCTGGAAAACCGCTTACCCGGTGCGGTTTCCGCGGGGAAGAAACCGCCCGGCGCGGCGCCGTTCACAGCGCTTCGGCGTAGGGGATGACGTCCTCGGCGAAGACGTCGATCAGGCGGAGGTCCGGAATTCCCGGTACCGAGCCGATCACGCCGTCGATCCCCAGCTCGGCCAGCCGGCTCAGTTCGGCCTTGAGGTCCCCGCTCTTCTCGCCGGCTGGACCGACGTCGAGCGGGTGGTAGACGGTTTTGGTGATCTCGCCGTAGTCGCGTCCTTCGGCTTCGCAGTGCGCGTGCAGGACGTCGAGTTTGTGTTCGAGTTCCGGCCCGTTGAAGATGTTGCACGCGTCGGCGTATTTCGCGACGAACCGCAGGGTCTTCTTCTCACCGCTGCCGCCGACCATGATCGGCGGGTGCGGTGTGGACAGCGCCTGCGGGACGTTGAGCAGTCGTTCGGCCTCGATGTGCGCGCTGGAGAACGGGCCGTCGTCGTCCGACCACATCCGCAGCACGTACTGCAGGGTCTCTTCGAGCATCTGGAAGCGTTCCGCGGTGGGCGGGAACGGGAACCCGAGGCCGCGGGACTCCTCCTCGTTCCAGCCCGCGCCGATGCCGAGTATGGCTCGTCCGCCGGAGAGGACGTCCAGGGTGGTGACGGCCTTGGCCAGTACACCGGGCTGGCGGTAGAGGACGCCGGTGATGACGGTGAGCAGCTTGGCGCGCCGGGTGTGCGCGGCGAGGTAGCCGAGGGTCGTGTAGGCCTCGAGCATGTCGTTCTCGGTGGGGCCGACGCCGCGGATCTGGAAGAAGTGGTCCATCACGGCGAGGTATCCGAACCCGGCGTCGTCAGCGGCGCGAGCGACCTCGGCGAGTTCGCGGCCCAGAGCGGTGGGTCCGTTCGGCCAGGTGAAGTCGGGGATCTGCAGTCCGAGTTTCATGGACTCCTGGTACCCGGTGCCGGGAATTCAGAATCCGGTGATCACGTGCAGGCGGTCGTGCAGCGGGTCGGTGACGTGCACGGCGCCGGTGCGCTGATCGACGGCAACCTGCCCCGGGTTGATGCCGAGCGCGAGTTCGCCGGTGATCTGGCCGCGGGCGCCGTCGATGCGGACGAGCCCGTCCGGGCCGCCGTTGGCGTACACGGTGTGGGTGGCCTGGTGCACCGCGACCGAGGACGCCTCGCTGCGCAGCAGGATCGTGCGGATCTCCTCGCCGTCGATCACCGTCATGTGGTGGATGCCGGAGTTCGCGACGTACACCGTGCCGGTGCCGTGGTGGACGGCGAGCCCGGCCGGCCCGTCCCCGACCGGGATGCTGGCGGTGAACTCGCCCGCGTCCAGGTCGAGGACCTCGACGGTGCCGGTGTGGAGGCCGGCGAAGTACCCGGTGCGCCCATCGATCGCCGCGCTGCTGAACCCCTGACCGGGGGCCTCGATGGTGGCCGCGAGCGCGCCCCGGAAGAGGTCGAGCACGCGAACGGCACCGGCCTCGCCGGAAGCGACATACAGTCGGTATGTATCCGCGTCGAGGGCGAGAGCCGCGGGTTCGGACCCGGACGCGACGACGTTGGTGACCCGCCCGCCGTCGAGGACCGCGGTGGTGCCCGGCGTGCGGTTGGCGACGTAGACCAGACCGGTGCGCTCGTCGACGGCGAGGTCGGCCGGGACGCCCCCGGTCGGCACGGTCGCTACGGTGCGCCCCTGGTCGATCACCGAAACCGTCCGGTCCGCCGTGTTCGCGACGTGGCAGAGGCCGGTGACCGGGTTCACCGCGACCGCCTGCGGGCGCCTCCCGACCGGGATCGACGTCAGCAGGGGCGCCGCGCGGGCCGGGGACGGCAGCGCGAGCAGCGCCGCGGTCGTGACCAGGCCGAACACCGTGCGGCGGCTGACCTCGGCGGCGCCCATGACCGACCTCCCCGCGAGGTTTGGGGTACGCGGGTGGAACGGTAACCCGGAGTGCTCGCCGGCGCGCGCGGAGATCATGAAGGAACTTCACTTCCGTTTCGTGCGTTGGGAAAGCGAGTGTTGGTAAGGAGGCGCAGGGCACGTGCACAAGCACCAGAACGGGCTGAAGACCGCGCTGTTGCTCGGGTTGCTGAGTGCCATCATCATCGCGATCAGTTCACTGTTCGGGCGTGGCGCGTTGTTCGTGGGACTCGCGCTCGCGCTGGGGATGAACGCCTACGCCTACTTCAAGTCGGACACGCTGGCGCTGCGCGCGATGCGGGCGCGGCCGGTGTCGGAGGCCGAGCAGCCGGTGATGTACCGGATCGTGCGGGAGCTGGCCACGTCGGCGCGCCAGCCGATGCCGCGCCTCTACGTGAGCCCGACCCCCGCGCCGAACGCCTTCGCGACCGGCCGCAACCCGCGGCATGCCGCCGTGTGCTGCACCACCGGCATCCTGGAGCTGCTGGACGAGCGTGAGCTGCGGGCGGTGCTCGGGCACGAGCTGTCGCACGTCTACAACCGCGACATCCTGATCTCGTGCGTCGCCGGTGCGCTCGCGAGCATGGTCAGCGTGCTGGCGAACCTGGCGATGTTCGCCGGCGTGTTCGGCGGCAACGACCGCGAGGGCAACAACCCGCTGGTGTCGCTGCTGATCATCCTGATCGGCCCGATCGCGGCCGGCATCATCCGGATGGGGGTCAGCCGCTCGCGCGAGTACCAGGCGGACGCGTCGGGCGCCGCGCTGACCGGCGACCCGCTCGGCCTGGCCTCCGCGCTGCGCAAACTGGAGTACGGCACCCGCCGGGCGCCGCTGGTGCCGGAGCCGCAGCTGGTCTCGCAGTCGCACCTGATGATCGCGAACCCGTTCCGCCCCGGCGAGTCGTTCTCCCGGTTGTTCTCCACGCACCCGCCGATCGAGGACCGCATCCGCCGCCTGGAGGAGATGGCCCGCCGCGGCCCGTTCTGATCGGCGCCCCGCCTCGTCGCGGTAGGCGCCCGAGGCCCCTTCCGGTCGTGCATGCCCCGCCGCTCTGAGGTGCCGCCGTTTCCGCGCGACCCGGGACCCCTCGGACCGAGGCTGCCGTTCACCGCCTCACAGTGGCCCGTCCTCAGCCATCCCGGCCATGCGGCCGCAGTCACCGCACCGTCGTTCCACTCGCCGCGGCTCGTCCCGAGCCGTCCCGGTCCTGTCGCTAGCGGCCCGCACCACCGCCCCACCGCACCGCCGCGCCAGGCGCGGCACCCCGCGGCCCGCCCTAGCGGCGCTTCCGCTTGATCCGCTTCTCCAGCCCCATCGCGTGGTAACCGCTGCGCGGCTGGTCCGGATCCACGACCCACAGGATGTCCCGCGCGGTCTCGGCCTCGTGCTCGTAACCCACCTGCAAGATGGTCCACAGCCCGTTGCGCGCCTTGAGCCGGCAGTGCTCCCCGAGGTCGGCGGGCTGCCCGGCGTAGGAGTCGCCGGACACCAGCACCGCCAGCATGTCCAGCAACTCCACCCGCGCGAAGTCCGGCAGCGGACCGGCCAGCGCGGCCAGGATGACCTCGACCGCCGGGACCGCCACCTCGAACAGGTTCCCGCTGATCTCCAGGTGGTTGTCCAGCCGCGCGCCGAGGGCTTCGCGTGGCTCGGCCGCCTCCAGGATCGTCTCGAACGTGCCCGGCAGGTGCGCGCCGCTCTGCCCGCAGCCGCACCGCAGCCGGCCCCAGTCGTGCCGCGCCAGCTCGGCGCGCACGAGCCTGCTGACCGCCACTAACCCACGGCCCCCGCGGCACGGGCGCACGCGACGACGTAGTCCCCGTACCCGGACTTCGACAGCTTCAGCCCGAGCGCGAGGCACTCCTCCGGATCGATGTACCCCATCCGCAGCGCGACCTCCTCCAGGCACGCGATTCGCACGCCGGTCCGGTGTTCGAGCACCTGCACGAACTGCCCGGCCTCCAGCAGCGAGTCGTGCGTGCCGGTGTCCAGCCACGCGAACCCGCGGCCCAGCTCGACCAGCTTCGCGCGCCCCTGCCGCAGGTACGTCAGGTTCACGTCGGTGATCTCCAGCTCGCCCCGCTGCGACGGGGTGAGGCCGCGCGCGATCTCGACGACCTGGTTGTCGTAGAAGTACAGCCCGGTGATCGCCTGGTTGGACTTCGGCCGCTCGGGCTTCTCCTCGATCGACACCAGCCTGCCGTCCGCGTCCAGCTCGCCGACGCCGTAGCGCTGCGGGTCCTTCACCGGGTAGCCGAACAGGACGCACCCGTCGAGCGCGGCGACCTCCTGCTGCATCCGCCCGGAGAAGCCCTGCCCGTAGAAGATGTTGTCGCCGAGGATCAGCGCCACGTCGTCATCGCCGATGAAGTCCGCGCCGATGACGAACGCCTCGGCGAGGCCGTTCGGGCTCGGCTGCTCCGCGTAGCTGAGCCGCAGCCCGAACTGGTCGCCGGAGCCGAGCAGGCGCTGGAAGTTGGGCAGGTCGGCCGGCGTCGAGATGATCAGGATCTCCCGGATCCCGGCGAGCATCAGCACCGAGATCGGGTAGTAGATCATCGGCTTGTCGTACACCGGCAACAGCTGCTTCGACACCGCCTGGGTGATCGGGTGCAGACGCGTCCCGCTGCCGCCCGCCAGCACGATGCCCTTCATGTCCCCAGCTCCTTCCGGATCGATCCGGAACCACCCTAGCGTGTCCCTCACTTCACATACATACTGTCTGTATGTATCTTCGGGAGCATGACTCGCTCACCAGCACTCGGGCCGGAAAAGCGCGTGACCCTCCGCCACGGTGACGTCCGCTACTTCGAACGCGGCGAGGGGCGGCCGGTCGTGTTCATCCACGGCGCCGTGGTCAACGCCGATTTATGGCGGCACGTCGTCCCGGATCTCGCCGAAGCCGGCTTCCGGTGCCTCAGCCTCGACCTGCCGCTCGGCGCGCACGAGGTCCCGCTCCGCCCGGACGCCGACCTCAGCCCGACCGGCATCGCCGACCTGATCGCGGACTTCCTCGACGCTCTCGACCTGCCGGACGTCCTCCTGGTCGCGAACGACACGGGCGGCGCCCTCACCCAGATCATGCTGTCGCGCCGCCCCGAGCGGGTCGGCAGCGTCGTGCTGACACCGTGCGACTGCTTCGACCATTTCCTCCCGCCCCTGTTCCAACCGCTCGTCCCGCTCGCCCACATCCCCGGCTCGATGCGCCCGGTCGCCGCGTTGCTGCAGGTCAAGGCCCTGCACCGGTTGCCGTTCGTGTTCGGGTGGGTGACCAAGTACCCGATCCCGGCAGCGATCGTGGAGTCCTACGTCCAGCCGGCCCACCGAAACGCCGCCATCCGTCGCGACCTGCGCAAGTTCCTCCGCGGCGTGCGCCCGAAGTACACGGTGGAAGCCGCGGAGAAGCTGCGTGCGTTCGACAAGCCGGTGCTGCTCGTGTGGGCGGACGAGGACCGGACCTTCCCGCTGCGCCTCGGCAAGCGCCTCGCCGCGACCCTGCCGAACGCGCGCCTGGTCGAGGTTTCCGACTCGTACGCCTTCGTGCCGGAGGACCAGCCGGCCGAGCTGGTGCGGCACATCCTGGCGTTCGCGGGTGTCATGGCAGATTAGGGGCGTGCGCCGTACGCAGGAAGAGCGATCCCAGAGCACCCGGGCCGCGTTGGTGGCGGCCGCCCGCGAGCTGTTCGCCGAGCGCGGCTACCAGGCCGTGCCCGCGGACGAGATCGTGCGCGCCGCCGGGGTGACTCGGGGCGCGCTCTACCACCACTACGGCGACAAGCAGGGCCTGTTCCGCGCCGTGTTCGAGCAGGTCGAGCTGGAGGTCACGGCCGAGGTCGAAGCCGCCACGAAGAACGCGCCGGACCTCGCCACCGGGCTGCTCTTCGCGCTCAAGGCCTTCCTCGACGCGTGCGAGCGCGCCGAGATCCGGCAGATCTCGTTGATCGACGCCCCGGCCGTGCTGGGCTGGACCACGTGGCGCGAGATCGAGGCGGAACACGGCCTCGGGCTGGTCATCGGCGTGCTGCGGGAGGCGGTCGAGCAGGGGCTGATCAAGCCGCTGCCGGTCGACGTGCTGGCCCAGCTCGTGCTCAGCGCCGTGAACGAGGCGGCGCTGATGATCACCCACGCGGACAACCCCGCCCAGGCCCGGTCGGATGCCGAGCAGGTACTCGCGACGTGGTTGATCGGCCTCCTCGCGGAATAACGCCGGGCCGCGTGGCGTTCGCCGGGATCGTGCAGGTGGAGATCTGGTCCGATGTCGTGTGCCCGTGGTGCTACCTCGGCAAGCGGCGCTTCGAGCGCGCGCTGGCCGGGTTCGAGCACCGTGACCAGGTCGAGGTGACCTTCCGGTCCTTCGAACTGGACCCGCGCGCACCGCGTGAGCCCCAGCCGAAGGCGGCGCTGATCGCCGCGAAGTACGGGATCAGCGAGGCGGAGTTCGCCGCGAACGAGGAGCGCCTGACGCAGCTCGCCGCGGCGGAGGGGCTGGAGTACCACCTGGACGGTGGTGTCATCGGCAACACGTTCGACGCCCACCGCGTGCTGCAGCTCGCCCGTGAGCGCGGCGTGCAGGACGCCGTCGCCGAGCGGTTGTTCCGCGCCTACTTCACCGAGCGGCGTTCGGTCTTCGACGAGGAGTCGCTCGTCGAGCTGGCCGCGGAGTCCGGGTTGGACGCCGACGAGGTCCGCCGGGTGCTGGCCGACGGCTCGTACGCCGACGAGGTCCGCGCGGACATCGACCAGGCCCGCGCGCTCGGCGCGAACGGCGTGCCGTTCTTCGTCTTCGACCGCCGTTACGGGGTGTCCGGCGCCCAGCCCACCGAGACCTTCGCGGCCGCGCTGGACAAGGTGTATCAGGACGCCGAGCCCTTGCCGAAGTAGATCTTGCAGACGTCGCCGTCGTAGTCGGCGGCCAGTTCGAGGACGTTGCGGCCGTCGTCCACCGGCAACAGCGACGAGCTGTAGTTCGGGCAGAAGTTGTTGTAGGCGCGCGGAACGTGCACCGGGGCGGGCAGTTCGTACCAGTTGCCCGCGCCGAAGTCGTCGTTGGCGAGCAGCACCTGGCCGTTGGACGGCAGCGGAGCGCCGGCGCGGTCGGTGTAGATCTGGCCGACCATCAGGAGCCGAACGCCGTTCGGTCCGCCGGGGAACACCGCGACGTTGTGGGCGTGCTGGAAGTAGTTGCCGTTCGCCGTCACGACGCGGGTGCCCGGGTCGGCGGGGTCGCCGTAGTTGGCGCCGTCGGGTGAGATCTTGAAGTACGGGTCGCAGTAGCGCTCGCCGTAGTTGCAGATCTCGTAGCCGAAGTAGTAGCGGCCGTCGGGCAGTTTCCGCACGATCGGCATGCCGGGGCGGACGCGGTCGGGCGAGATCGCGACCGTGCTCTGCTTGGTGCCCCAGGTGACGCCGTCGGTGGACGCGACGCGGTTGAGCACCTGGCTGTGGCGTGGCGCCTCGGTTTCGTCGGCGTAGTGCATCCACAGTGTCCCGCCGGAGTCCACTGTGAACTCCGGCTCGAACACGCCGTCGTGGTTGTGCGAGCGGGCGGCTTCGGACAGGAAGCTCCAGTTCCGGCCACCGTCCGAACTGGACCAGATCCGGATCGACATGCGACGGCCCGCGCCGCCGTTCTGGCCGTAGGACGCCGCCCACAGCAGCGTGCCCGCCCGCAGCCGGCCGACTCGTCGCGGCAGTTCGTAGATGCTGCCGCAGCACTCGCCCTGCGCGCCCGCCGGATCGCGGACCTCGCCGATCTGTCGGAACGACGCGCCTTCGTCGGTGCTCTCGTAAATCCGCGCGAACGCGCCGCCGCCGTCCCAGCTGTTCACGGACGCGACGATCCGGCCACGCCGGAACGGCGCGTGTTCCAGGCGGATCACCCGGGGGTAGGCCCCGACACCGAGTTCGGTGCGCTGCGCCGCGTGCGCCGGAACCGTCAGCACGCCCGTCGTGGCCAGCAGCGTGAGCATCAGCGCGGCCATCCGGCGCATTGGTGCCTCCCCTTCACTCTCAGCAGCGGAATTAGACCACAGGGTGATCACCGGCCGGCCGGTGAAGGTGGGCAAAAGTCAACTTTGTAGCGCAATAGCACGTTAGAATCAACCTCTTGCTGGATCGTTGAACGATCCCCTACGTTCGGAAGGCAGTGGCACAAGCCACAGTTCACGACGAAGGAGAGGCAAATCCCGTGGAAAACCTTGCTCCCGAGGACTTCGACCTGGACCTCCGCATCTCGACTCCGGCGCAGGACGGGGACCTGCTGACGAACAAGTCGGGCTTCAGCGACATCTGCGCCACCCTGTGGCCGTCCTGCTGACCTGATCCCCGGGTGGCGGGTCCTGCGGGGGACCCGCCACCCGTCCAGCCGGGAGGCGAGCGATGTTCACGTGTGCCGGCCCGGCCCTGCTGCGAGCGGCGGTGCGACCGCGCACGACAGGGCCGATCCCGCCGCTGGAGGTGCTCGCGGCGGACGAAACCCTGATGGAGGCGGTCGAAGCGGCCAGCCCCAGCCTGGCCCGCGACGTCCTCCGCGTGGTGCGCGGCGAGCCGGTCAAGGACAAGGTCCGCCGGCGCAGCGCGCTCGCCCTCGCCAAGTACCACCTGCGCCTGACCGGCAGGCCGACGCCGTTCGGGCTGTTCGCCGGCGTCGCGCCCGTGCGTCTCGGCGACCGGCCGGAGTTGCGGATCGGGCGGCAGCACCGTCCGACCAGCCGGACGGATGCCGAGTGGCTGGACGGGGTGCTGCGGCGGCTGCGGACCGATCCGGTGGTCCTGCCGCGGACGGTCCTGGTCGCCAACAACGTCAGCGTCGTCCGCGGCGACCGGCTCGTGCTGCCCGAACGCTACGAAGACGCGCATCGCCGGGAAGCTTCGATCCGGTTCACGCCGCTGGTGCGCGCAGTGCGGGAGATGACGCGCACGCCGGTTCCCTGGCCCGACCTGGTGGCGCAGTTGTGCCGCCGCTTCCGGCGCACGGGGTTCGAAGGCGTGCTGCGGCAGCTCGTCGAGGTCGGGGTGCTGCTCACGGACCTGGACCCGCCGCCGGACTGCGTCGACCCGCTAGCCCACGTGCTAGGCCGGGTGCCTGACGGGCATCCGGTGCACGCGGAGTTGAGCGCGATCCGGCGCGAGTTGCGGGCCGCCGATGCGGCAGTGCCGGACCGTCGGGCGCGCCGGCGTGCGGTGGTGGCCCGGATGCGGGCGCTGCACGACACGGACGACGTCATCCAGACCGACCTGCGCCTGAACGTCTCGGCGACGTTGCCCGCCGAGCTCGGTGCGGAAGCCGCGCGAGCCGCGGATGCGTTGTGGCGACTGGGCTCCACGGCCGGACCGTCCTGGTCGGACTCGTACCGAGAGCGCTTTCTGGAGCGGTACGGCAGCGACCGCCTGGTCCCGGTGCTGGAACTGCTCGACGACACCCGCGGCCTCGGGCTGCCGTCGTTTTCGCCGGGGCCTTCGCGTCCCGGGCCCCGTGGCCTGATCGAGCACCTGCTCGCTGCGGCGCGCGAGGGGCGTGACGAGATCGCACTCGACGACGAACTGGTCGATTCGCTCGCCGAGGACCCGCCCGCGCGGCGGCCGGTGTCGATGGAGTTGTGCGCGGAGGTGCTCGCGCCCAGCTGGGACGCCTTGTGCGCGGGCGAGTTCCGGCTGGTCGTCGGTGAGAACCTGGGGTCGCCGCAGGCCGGGTCGACGATCGCGCGGTTCGCGCACCTGATGCCCGAGCTCGACGACGAGCTGACCGAGCTGGTCCGCGACGGTGCGCCCTCCGGTGCCGCGCAGGTGGCCTGCCGTCCGCGGACGATCCGGTCGGCGAACGTCGCGTCGGTGCCGCAGCGGCTTCCGGCGCGCATCCCGGTGAGCTGCGGGCCGGCGTCCGCGGACGTTCCCGACCTGCGGCTGGAGGAGCTGGCCGTGGGCGCGACGCAGGACGAGTTGTACGTCGTCGACCTGGCGTCCGGGCGGCGCGTGGTCCCGGTCTCCGGGTCGATGCTGAACCCGCGCAGCGGGCACGTCCCGCCGGTGGCGCGGTTCCTGCTCGAGCTGGGGGAGCAGGAGAACCCGTCGTGCCTGCCGTGGCGGTGGGGCGACTTGTCGACAGCTCCGGCGCTGCCGCGGGTCCGGTACGGCCGGACCGTGCTCGCGCCGGCCCGGTGGCTGCCCAGCCGGGAGATGCTGGACCCCTCGTCCGACTGGCCGGACGCCGTACGGAGGTGGCGACAGCGGTGGGACGTGCCCAGGCGGGTGCAGCTGACCAGTTCGGACAACCGGATCCCGATCGACCTGACGGACGACGGGCACCTCGCGGTGTTCCGCGCCGAGCTGCGGAAGACGCCGCGGCTGGTGGTGCAGGAGGTCCTGTCGCAGGGGGATGGCTGGCTGGACGGCCATGCGTGTGAGGTCGTGTTCCAGCTGTTCGGGGAGCGCCCAGCGGCCCGTCCGGCGCCGGCCACGCGGACCCGGTCCGAAATGCTGGACCTGCCGGGTGGCGACTGGTTGTACGCCAAGCTCTACGCGGGGGACGCGGCGCAGCGGCAGATCCTGCGGTCGCACCTGGCCGATCTCGTAGCGGATGTGGAGGACTGGCACTTCGTCCGGTATGCCGATCCCGATCCGCACCTCCGGATCCGGTTCGCGGGCAAGCCGGAGATGCTGTGGACGACGTTGTTGCCGCGCCTGCACGCGTGGGCGGCCGGGCTGTGTTCGGACGGGTTGGCGTCCCGGCTGGTGCTGGACAGCTACGACCCCGAGGTCGAGCGGTACGGCGGCCAGGATGCGATCGCCGCGGCGGAGCGGGTCTTCCACGCTGACTCGCTGGTCGCGCTGGGGATGCTGGAGCGGGAGGCGGACGACCTGGCGGTGGCGTCGAGCGTGCTGGACCTGGTCCGGCATTTCGGACAGCCGTCGGAGGTCCTGGACTGGCTGGCGGCCGCAGTGCCACTCGACCTGCGGCGAAGCGTGCCCCGCGACCGGCGCGAGTCCCTCGCCGCGGCGATCGATGCCACCGGTCGTCCGTCACTGGACCAACCGTGGAGACACCGGAGCCGGGCTGTTGGGGACTACCTGAAGCGCCTGTCGCCGGAGCGGTACGGACGGGTGGCGTTGAGCCTGGCGCACATGCACTGCAACCGCCTGTTCGGGATCGACCGGGCGCGGGAGCAGGAGGTGTACGCGCTGGTCCACGGGGCGCTGACGCTGCGACTGGACCGCGGGAAGCACGGCCGATGAGGGCCGCGAAGAGCGGTCAGCGCTGGTGGCCCGGCGGTCCCAGGGACCACGACTTCCGAGGAGGAGCGGTGAGCACTGCTGTTGCGATCCGGCGGGCGCGGTCCCAGGGGATCAACCGTCACCAGCACACGACTTCCGAGGAGGAGCGGTGAGCACTGCTGTTGCGATCCGGCGGGCGCGGTCCCAGGGGATCAACCGTCACCAGCACACGACTTCCGAGGAGGAC
>NZ_JBEXTZ010000064.1:0-18187 GCF_040614195.1 Amycolatopsis sp. NPDC006125 | reverse complement strand
AGGAGCGGTGAGCACTGCTGTTGCGATCCGGCGGGCGCGGTCCCAGGGGATCAACCGTCACCATCGCACAACTTCCGAGGAGGACCGGTGAGCACAGCTGTCGTCACGCGGCGCGCGAGGGCCCAGGAGATCGCGCTGGAGGTGGGCGATCGCCTGCGCTCGGTGCGTGATCGCGGCCCTGGCCTGCTCGACGGCCACCCCGGCCTCGCGGTTCTGCACGCCGCACTGTCCGCCTGGGACCCTGCGCGGGCGGCGGTCGCTCATGCTCACCTGGCCGCGTCGGGCGAGGTCGCGCCGGAGGCGGTCGTGCCCGCGGTCCTGGTGCACCGGGCCGTGCACCGCGGCGGGTACGACGGGCTGCTGCGCAAGGCCGGCGCGGCGCTCGCGGAGGTGTGCGAGTCCTGGCCGCAGCGCGACCGGCCGGCCGCCGCGGACTACGACGTGATCACCGGGCTCGCCGGCAAGGGACGGTTGTTGCTCGCGCTCGGCGGCGACCGGTGCCTGACCGCGCTGGAGGCCGTGCTGGCGCGCCTGGTCGCGTTGACGCGGCCGGTGCTGGTGGACGGTCACGAGGTGCCCGGGTGGTGGTGCGCGCCGGAGCGGTACGCGGTGGACGCGGACCGCGAGCGCTACCCGCGGGGCGACTTCGACGCCGGCCTGGCGCACGGCATCAGTGGTCCACTCGCGCTGTTGTCACTGGCCCACCGGCACGGCCTCCGGGTGGCCGGGATGACCGACGCGATGCGGGTGGTCGTCGACTGGTTGTTGCGGTGGTCGTGGACGGACGAGTCCGGGGTGGGCTGGCCGTCGCGGGTGGGGTTCGACGCGCAGGTGCGGGTCTCGGCGGTGCCGGCGTCGCGGTCGGCGTGGTGTTACGGCACGGCCGGGGTGGCGCACGCGCTGCACCTGGCGGCCACCGAGCTGGGCGATGCGGGCGCGACCGGGCTGGCGGTGGCCGCGATGCGCAGGCCGGGCCCGGCGGAGGGCCCGACCGTGTGCCACGGGGACGCCGGGTTGCTGCAGGTCAGCGTGCGGATGGGGGTCCCGGCCGACCGGATCGCCGACCGGGTCCTGGCCGCGTTCGACCCGTCGGCGCCGTTCGGTTTCCGGCACCGCCTGCACACCGGCGGGTGGGCGGACGAGCCCGGGTTGTTGCAGGGCGCCGCCGGCGTGGCGCTGGCGCTGGCGAGCTACGCAGGCAACCCGGCCCCGTGGGATGTCGCGCTGTTGCTGGCCTGAGGGTCAGCGGTAGTTGGTGAACTGCAGCGCGATGCCGAAGTCCTTGTCCTTCAGCATGGCGATCACGTCCTGCAGGTGGTCCTTCTTCTTGCCGGAGACGCGGAGCTGGTCGCCCTGGATCTGCGCCTGGACGCCCTTGGGGCCCTCGTCGCGGATCACCTTGGCGATCTGCTTGGCCTTGTCGGAGGCGATGCCCTGGAGGATCTTGCCGTTCACCTTGTAGGTCTTGCCGGACACCGCGGGCTCGTCGGCCTCGAACGCCTTCAGCGAGATGCCCCGCTTGATCAGCTTCTCCTTGAACACCTCGACCGCGGCCTTCACGCGCTCCTCGGTGTCGGCCTCGATCGTCACGGCTTCCTCGCCGGCCCAGGAGACCTTGGCGTTGACGCCGCGGAAGTCGAAGCGGGTGGAAAGCTCCTTGGCCGCCTGGTTCAGGGCGTTGTCGACCTCCTGCCGGTCGACCTTGCTCACCACGTCGAATGACGGATCCGCCACGTGTCCTACCTCGTCGTTTCGCTTGTCGGCTGACCACACCATAGCGCCGCCCCCACCCCCGTCGGAGGCCCGCCGGAGGGTTGGTAAGCTAGTCCCCGACCGGGACGCCCGGTCATGGCGGGTTGCCCGAGCGGCCAAAGGGATCTGACTGTAAATCAGACGGCACTGCCTTCAGAGGTTCGAATCCTCTACCCGCCACACAGGGCAAACACCCCCGTGACCTGCGAGAACAGGACGCGGGGGTGTTTTCGTGCGTCCGGCACTGCACGTGGACGGGGAGGCGTGTGGCGCGCGTCGGCGCCTATCGGTGCCGTCACCGATTGGTAGCGCGGCATCGAGCCCGCAGAACCCACCAATACCCGTCCCCGGTGGCTGCGAATCGGGGGTATGGCTACTGCGACCACGAACACCCGGCCCGAGCGGTTGTCCCTCGTGCGCGCGGCGCTCTGTGGCGTGCTCGCGCTGGTTGCAGCCCTCGCGGCTGGGCATCTCGTCGCTGGGCTCGTCAACGGCAACGCGTCGCCGTACCTCGCGGTCGGGAACACCGCGATCGACCTGACTCCGTTGCCTCTCAAGGACTTTGCGGTACGTACATTCGGTACGTATGACAAGCTGGTCCTGCTCGTGGGGATGGGCATCGTCCTCCTGGTGGTCGCCGCTGGGGCTGGGGTCGCGTCGCGGCGGTCGATTTGGCCGGGGGGCCTCGTCATCGTGCTGTTCGGGCTCGTCGGCGTCGCCGCGGTGGCCGCACGGCCCGATCTGAACACGGCAGCGCTCGCCGCGCCCCTGGTCAGCCTCGTCGTCGGCGTCGGGGTGTTCCGGCTGCTGCACCGCAGTGCGGGCCACGACGCGTCGCGGCGGTCGTTTCTGCTCGTCGCGGGCGGGGCGGTCCTCGCGGGGGTCGGGGGACAACTGCTGGGCCGCACCCGCGACGCGGCGAGCTCCCGGGCCGCGGTTGGGCCGCTCGTGCCCACCCGCACCGCGCCGGCCATCCCGCTCGACGCCGACTTCGCGCGCTTCGGCACACCGCCCTTCCTCACCCCCAACCGCGACTTCTACCGCGTCGACACCGCGCTCACCGTCCCGCAACTGCGCGCCGAGGACTGGTCGTTGCGCCTCCACGGCCTGGTCCGCGCCGAACAGCGCTACACCTACGCCGACATCCGCGACCGCCCGCTCGTCGAGCGCACCATCACCATGACCTGCGTCTCCAACGAGGTCGGCGGCCCCTACACCTCCACCGCGAACTTCACCGGCATCGACCTCGCCGACCTGCTAGACGAAGCCGGCATCCAGCCGGGTGCCGAGCAGCTCTTCGCCACCAGCGTCGACGGCTGGACCTCCGGCACGCCCGTCACCGCCGCGGCCGACCGCACCCACGGTGCCATGCTCGCGCTCGGGATGAACGGCGAGCCACTGCCGTTGGAACACGGCTTCCCGGCCCGCCTCGTCATCCCCGGCCTCTACGGCTACGTCTCCGCCACCAAATGGGTCGTCGACCTCGAAGTCACCACCTGGCAGGCCCGCCAGGCGTACTGGCTGCGGCGCGGCTGGGCCGAACAGGCGCCGATCAAAACGCAGTCCCGCATCGACTTTCCCAAGGGCTTCGCGACCGTGCCGGCCGGGACGGTGCGCGTCGCCGGGATCGCGTGGGCTCAGCACACCGGCGTCGACCGGGTCGAGGTGCGGCTGGACAACGGCGCCTGGCAGGACGCGCGACTGTCCACAGAGGTCAACCCCGACACGTGGCGCATGTGGTACGCGGATCTGCCGGTATCCCCAGGATTCCACCAGGTCACCTGCCGCGCCACCGACCGCTCCGGTTACACCCAGACCCAGGACCGCGCGGGCACCGTGCCCGACGGCGCGACGGGCTGGCATGGAATTTCATTTACTGCCAACTGAACCCAATCCGGCGCGGAACCGGCCACGAATCCCGTGCACAAGCAGGAAACCCCGAATGGAGTGATTCTCGTGAAGACTGTTCGCATCGCCGGAGCCGGTTTCGCCGTCGCGGCAATGTTCTCGCTGGCGGCCTGCGGCACGGACAGCGAAAGCGCTTCCAGCGCGGCAGGCGCGTCCATGGCGCCGTCGAGCGCGATGCCCGCCCCGATGTCCAGCAGCAACGGCGTCACCACCAATGCCGACGTGTTCGGCCCCGCGTGCGGCCAGCTGCCACAGGGCAACGCGCCAGGCAGCCTGGACTCGATGGGCCCGCAGCCGGTCGCCACCGCCGCGAGTACGAACCCGCTGCTCACCAAGCTGGTCGCCGCTGTCCAGGCCACCAACCTGGTCGACACGCTGAACAGCCAGGAAGCCATCACCGTGTTCGCCCCGGCCGACCCCGCCTTCGACGCGCTGGGCGAGGCCAAGTTCACCGAGCTGGCCCAGAACCCGAGCCAGTTGGCGCCGATCCTGCAGTACCACGTCGTTCCGCAGCGCTACGACGCTTCCGGGCTGGAAGCCGCGGGCAGCGTGCAGACGCTCAACACCGCAGGCGGCCCGGTGAAGATCGAGGGTTCCGGCGGGAACATGACCGTCAACGGCGCCAAGGTGCTGTGCGGCAACATCCCGACCGAGAACGCGACCGTGTTCGTCATCGACAGCGTGCTCACCCCAGGCGCCAACAAGTAAACGGGGAACGGGCCCGGCGGAATTCCACCGGGCCCGTTCTTCGGTTAGCGTGGAGGCCAGTCATCAACACTGGGGGTGGAGATGGGCATTCTCGACTCGGACCTGCCGGTCGCGCCGGACATCTTCGAATTGGCGCTCGGCCTGGTCGCGTTCCTCGTCCTGCTGTTCCTCCTTGCGAAGTTCGCGGTGCCGCGCTTCGAGGCGTTGTTCGCGGCGCGGGCGGAGAAGATCGAGGGCGGCATCGAGAAGGCCGAGCAGGCGCAGAAGGCGGCGGCCGAGGCGCTCGACCGCTACCGGGCCCAGCTCGCCGACGCGCGTGCCGAGGCGGCGCGGATCCGGGAGGAGGCCCGCGCGGAAGGCGAGCGGCTGCGTGCGGAACTCCGGGCGGAGGCGCAGGACGAGGCCCGGCGGCTGATCGCGCAAGGCGAGGCGGACCTGACCGAGCAGCGGGGCCGCGTCGTGGCCGAGATGCGGCCCGAGCTGAGGCGGCTCGCGGTGGAGCTGGCGGAGCGGATCGTCGGCGAACCGCTGGCGGACGAGGCGCAGCGGCGGGGGACGGTGGACAGGTTCCTGGCGGAGCTGGAGCGGCGGTAGGCCCTGGGCGGCTCGCGTTTGGTGGCGTTGGAGTGGCGGTGGGCGCCGGGCGGCACGGTGTCTGGCGCGTGGAGTGGCGGTTAGCACCGGGCGGCACGGTGCGTGGTGGAGCTGGGGCGGCGGTAGGCCCTGGGCGGCTCGCGTTTGGTGGCGTTGGAGTGGCGGTGGACGCCGGGCAGCACGTGCGTGGTGGAGCTGGGGCGACGGTAGGCCTTGGGCGGCAGGGTGTCTGGTGGACTTGGCGCGGCCGGACCCGGGCGGCATGGTTCCTGGCGGAGCTGTAGTCGCGGTAGGTCCCGGGCGGCATGATGACCGGTGGAGTTGGCGCGGCGTGGGCCCGGCCAGGGCATGATGTCTGGCGGAGTTGGCGCGGCGTGAGCCCGGGCGGGCGCGGTGCCTGGCGGAGCTGTAGTGGCGGTGGGCCGGGCGGCATGGTTCCTGGCCGAGCTGGAGCGGCGGTAGGCCCGCACAGCCCTGGACAGCGCGGTGCCTGGTGGCCCCGCCCACCAGGCACCGATCACGCCGGTCTACCGGTTCTGCGCCGTCTGCTTGACGTCCTGCGCCGCGGACTTGGTCTCGTCCGCGACGGTCGACGCGGCGTCCGTCGCGGTCGACCGCACCGACTGGACCGCTTCCTGCGCCGGCTCGCGCAGGTTCTCCTTCATGTCCTGCGCCACCGAGCCCATCTGACCCGCCATGCCCTGCGCCGATTCCTTGACCTGGCCGGCCAGTTCCCGCTCCGGCCTGCTCGCCGGGATCAGCGACGACACCAGCCACCCGGCCCCGAACGCGATCAGGCCCGCGGCCAGCGGATTACCTTCGGTCTGACGCCGCACGGTCTGCGGCGCTTCCTGGACCTGTTCGGCGACGGTCGAAGCCGCGGACGACGCGTTGTCCGCCGCCTGGTGCGCCCGGTCGGTGACCGACTGCACGCCGCTGGATGCGCTTCCCATGACCCGCTCCTTGAGGTTCTGCGCGAGGCCCCGCGCGCGGTGCACCCGGCGGTGCACGATCCGGCTGGGATTGACCTTTTCGGCGAGCGCGTCCACGTCGCTGCCGAGATTCCGTTGCGTGCCCTCGATCTCCTGGCGAAGGCGGTCGGGGTCCGTGGTCACGTTGTCCTCCTCATCTGGTCGGGCATCTGCTTGAGGCTGTCGACGGTCCGCTCGGGCACCGGATCAACGCGGCGCATCCGGTTGCGGCCCATGGCGTACAGCACGGCCGCGATCACGGCCCACACGCCGGCGACGATGAGCGCCGCCCAGCCCTGGTCCATCACGTTGGCCAGCGCCCACCACAGCGCGATCGACAGGAACAGCGCCACCATGTAACCGCCGAACCCGGCGCCGCCGAGCATGCCCGCGCCCTTGCCCGCCTGCTTGGCCTCGGCCTTCACCTCGGCCTTCGCGAGCTCCAGCTCCTGCCGCATCAACGTCGACAGGTCCTGCGAGATGTTGCTCATCAGCTGGCCGACCGACGCGTCGGCGACGTCCGGCCGCTGCCCGGGCGGTTGCGAATAGGTCATGACGGCTCCAACCGGTGCTGCCCGCCGTAGCCGCCCTGCGTCTCCGGCATGGGAGTTCCGGCGGGGTAGGCGCTCTCTGTGGGATAAGCGGTGGTCGGTGGGTACGCGGCCGTTTCGGCCGGCGTGCCGGTCGCTTCCGTCGAGGCGCGCGGTTGCGGCGCGCCACCGCTGCTCTGCTCACTCATGCTCGCGGCGACGCCCCTGGTCAGCCGGCCGGCGAGCAGTCCCGCGGCCGCCGCGCCGGCGAGGAACAGGCCGGGCTTGCGCCGCGCGAAGTTCCGCAGCTCGTCGACGAGGTCGCCCGGCTCCCGCGAATCGAGCCACGACGCCACCTTCTTCGCCCGCTGGGAAACCTCGCGGACGAGGTCCTGCGCCATTCCGGAATCCGACTGCTCCGACATCCGGTCCAGCTGATCGGCGATCGAGTTCAGATTTCCGGCCGCTTTCTGCTGGCCGGTGCGGGCTTGCTCGCGCAATTGATCGACGCCCTGGTCCTTCAGGTTCCGCGCCTGCCGCTGCGCCTCGGATGCCACCTCCCTTGCTTGCTCGGCGGCGGTTCCGGTCACCTGACTGCCCGAATCCGCGGCTTGTTCACGCACGGCCTGCGGGGTCGAACTGCTGGTCTGCTGGGTCATTCCTCCTCCTCCACACTCGGTGCCGCGCGACTACCCGGAGCGATTCCCGGTAAACGAGGAAAACAATTCCGCTTCTCGGCGGGGAGCGTAAAAGTAAATCTCCGGAGCGGTAGCGTCCTGATCATGACGGAGGAGCTGGTCCGTGCCCGGCGCGCGGTGTCCGTCGTGTTCGCGGCGTGCGGGGCGGCGTTCGGGACGTGGCTCGCGCGAGTGCCCGCGGTGCAGGACCGGCTGGGACTCACGACGGGACAGCTCGCCGCGGGGTTGTTCGGGCTGGCGGCCGGATCGGTCGTCGCGTTGCTGCTGGCGGGCGCGGTGATCACGCGGATCGGCAGCCGGGCGGCGGCGGTCGTGGGGGCGGTCGTGTTGTGCGGCGGGCTGCCGCTCGTCGCGGTCGCGCCGGGGGTGCTTGCCTTCGTCGCGGCGCTGGTGGTGCTCGGCGTCGGCAACAGCACGCTCGACGTGGCGATGAACGCCCACGCGGCGCGCGTGGAGGACGGGTACGGGCGGCCGATCTTCGCCGGGTTCCACGCGTTCTGGAACATCGGCGGGCTGGCCGGTTCCGGTGCCGACGCGCTGGCGGAGGCTTGGCACCTGCCGGTTGCGGTGCATTTCCCGGTGGCGGGCGGGGTGCTGCTGGCGGTCGCGCTGACGGCGGTGCTCGGCGGGTTCCTCCGCGGGCCGGACCGCGGTCAGGGCGGGCCGGCTTTCGTGTGGCCGGGGCGGGCGCTGGTGCCGCTGGGGGTGATCGCGTTCTGCGGGTTCGTCGCCGAAGGGGCGGTGAACAGCTGGGGCGCGGTGTACCTGAGCGAGGTGACGGCGGCCGGGCCCGCGGTCGCTTCGCTGGGGTACTTCGCGTTCTCGGTCACGATGATCGTCGTGCGGCTGGGGACGGACCGCGTGGTGGGGCGGATCGGGGCGGTGGTGTTCCTGAGGCTGGCTTCGGTGGTGGCGGTGGGTGGGTTCGCGGTCGTGCTCGTGGCGCCGGTGCCGGTGGTGGGGGTGCTCGGGTTCGCGGTGGTCGGGGTGGGGGTCGCGGGGATCGTGCCGGTGGCGTGGAGCGCGGCGGGGCGGGCGGAGCCGGCGGCGCCGGGGCGGGCGGTCGCGGCGGTGGCGGCGTGCGGCTACGCGGGATTCCTGGTGGAGCCGGTGGTGATCGGAGCGATCGCCACCTGGGGCGGGCTGCGGTGGGGGCTGGTGTCGGCGGTGGTGGTGACCGGGGTGGGGGCGGTGCTGGCGCGTGGGGTCGGTGGGCGTGGAGTGGGGTAGGGGGTGGGAGTGGTGGCTGCGGGCGGTTGGTGGGGTGGGTTGAGGGTGCGGGGTGGCGCGTGGCTGCGGAGTGGTGGCTGCGGAGTGGGCGGGACTGAGGGCGCGGCGGCGACCGCGGAGCGGGCGCGTTTTGCCGAGCGGAGTGAGGTGGGGCGGGCTTGCGGATGTGCGCGGTGGGGAGCGGGGTGGGGGTGATGGATGGGAGCGGTGGTTGCGGAGTGGAGCCGGGTTGGTCGAGTGGGGTGAGGCTGAGGGGGCGCGGTGGTGGCCGCGGAGTGGGGGCGGTTTGCAAGGGGAGTGGGGTGACGCTGCGGGGCGGAGCGGGTGGTTGCGATGGCGGCGCCCGCCCGCTCCCCGGCGCGGCGGCGCAGCCGGTTCGGTCCCTCGCGGGCCTCTTCGCGCGTTGGGAACTGCCCTCCCCAGCCGCCAGCCCGGTAGGTCTTTCGGCCCTAGTTGGCTCCTCCGCGCGGCCGCAGGCTGGGACTTCGGAGCGCCATGGGGAAGGGGTGGCGGCCGTGACCGTCGAGTTGTTCGCCGGCGCCTCCACCGGCCTCGTGCTGTGGGTGGTCGCCGCGTTTGTCGTGACCTTTGTGGTCACCCGCGTGGTCGTGCGGATGATCCGCGCCGGGCGGGGGCCCTTCCGCGACACCAGCGTCGGGGACGTGCACGTCCACCACCACGTCTACGGCATCTTCCTCATGCTCCTCAGCGGCGCCGGCGAGTTCGTGTACCGGCC
This sequence comes from Amycolatopsis sp. NPDC006125, assembly GCF_040614195.1. Lineage (NCBI taxonomy): Bacteria > Bacillati > Actinomycetota > Actinomycetes > Pseudonocardiales > Pseudonocardiaceae > Amycolatopsis > Amycolatopsis sp. NPDC006125. Next base: position 9,060 of record NZ_JBEXTZ010000064.1, on the reverse strand, counting down.
GGGGTCGCCGTGGGCGGAGGTCCTCGCCGTCGTCTTCGGCGCCGGTGCGGCCCTCACGCTCGACGAGTTCGCCCTCTGGCTGCACCTGGACGACGTCTACTGGGCCCGCGAGGGACGCAAATCCGTCGACGCGGTGCTCGTCGCGGCCGTCATCGGCGCCTTGCTCGTCCTCGGGGCGCGCCCGTTCGAGGACACGGCCGACGAAGGGCGCGTGGCGTTCGCCGTCACCGTTCTCGCCCACCTCGTGCTCGCCGGCATCGCCATCTTCAAGGGCAAGATCGCCTCCGGGCTGATCGGGATCGTGGTGCCGTTCGTCGCGGTCGTCGCCGCCGTGCGGCTCGCCCGTCCGGGCTCGCCGTGGGCCCGCGCCCGCTACGACGCGGCACGCCTCGCCCGAGCCGAAACCCGCTTCCGCCGCAACCGCTGGGACGGCGTCAAGGACCTGCTGGCCGGAGCCCCCACGGAGGGCCGGACATGACACCACTCCGCCGCCTCCCCTTCACGCTCGCCTTCCTCGCGGCACTCCTGGTCACCGCCGTCGCCACCGGGAGCCTCTGGTCCCCGGTCGAGGACCGCGCCTGGTTCCCCGACGTCGCGTTCGGCCTGCCCGCCTTCGAGGCCGGCCGCTGGTGGACGCCCCTCACCGGGCCGTTCTTCGCGCTCACCCCGCTCTACTACCTGCCGGTCTTCCTCAGCTTCGCGTTGTTCACCGGCTTCGCCGAACTCCGGCTCGGCACGAGACGCACCATCGGCACCTTCGTGACTGGACACCTCGTCGCGATTCTGGGCGCAGCCGGGATTCTCCTCGCTCTCCGGGACGTCTCGTCGTGGGCGGCGGCCGTCGCCGCGGTCCGCGACGTCGGACCGTCCGCCGGCGCCTTCGCCGCCATCACCGCAGCCACCGCGACCCTTCGCGCACCCTGGCGCCTGCGCCTGCGGATCCTGCTGGTCGGCTACGCCGGGATCGCCCTGCTCTACAGCGGCACCCTGGCCGACGTCGAGCACTTCCTCGCCGTCGCGATCACCCTGCCGCTGTCGCCGCGGATCGCCGGGCCGAACCGCGTCCGGAATACCGGACAGCCCAGCCGTCGCGAATGGCGGCTGCTCGCCGCGTCCGGGCTGCTGGTCGTGGCCGCCGTCCGGATCGTCACGTGGTTCTTCCCCACGACCGGTCCACTCGGACCCACCGGCACCGACGACTCGTCCGCCGTCGAGGTCGTCGTCGTGATCGTGCTGGCCCTCCTCGTGATGCGCGGGCTCAGCCACGGCCGCCGGGTCGCGTGGTGGGCCGTGGTCGTCATCGCCGGGCTCGACATCCTGCTCACCGCGCTGGCCGGGGTCGCGCTGCTGGTCGCCACGGTCCTCGACGCCGTCGAAGCGGTCGACGACGTCCCGCTGGTGGTCACCGACAGCGTCTTCTGGCTCGGCTACCTGGTGCTGCTCGTCGCCGGGCGGCACGCCTTCCGCGTCCCGTGGCGGCCGCGCACGGCCGACGGCGACCGGCAGCACGCCATCGAACTCGTCCAGCGCAACGGCGGCGGCACCCTGTCCTGGATGACCACCTGGCCGGAGAACCGCTACTTCCCGATCGCGCACGACACCGGTTACGTGGCCTACCGCAAGCACGCCGGGGTGGCCGTCGCGCTCGGTGACCCGATCTGCCCGCGCTCCGACGGGGACGGCGCGGTCGCCGAGTTCGCCGAGAACTGCGACCGCGCCGGGCTCGTGCCGTGCCTGTTCTCCGCGACCGAACCGTCGGTCCGCGGCGCCGAGCGGCTGGGCTGGCGGTACCTGCAGGTCGCCGAGGACACCCTGATCGACCTGCCCGGCCTGGAGTTCAAGGGCAAGCAGTGGCAGCCGGCCCGCAGCGCGCTCAACCGCGCAGTCAAGGAGGGCATCACGTTCCGCCTGGTCCACCTCGCCGACGAGCCGCGCGCGGTGCTGCAGCAGGTGCGGGCGATCTCCGAGGAGTGGGTCGGTGACAAGGGCCTGCCGGAGATGGGTTTCACGCTCGGCGGGGTGGACGAGGCGCTGGACCGGCACGTGCGGGTCGGGCTCGCGGTCGACGACGACGGGCGCGTGCACGGCGTCACCTCGTGGATCCCGGTCTACGCCGGGGACCGCGAGATCGAGGGCTGGACGCTGGACGTGATGCGCCGCCGCTCGGACGGGTTCAAGCACGTCGTGGAGTTCCTGATCGCCTCCGCCTGCCAGGCCTTCCGCGACGAGGGCGCCCGCTACCTGTCGCTGTCCGGCGCGCCGCTCGCCCGCGCCGGAACCGAGGGGGACACGCGGATCCTCGACGCGCTGCTGGACAAGCTCGGCGCGGCGCTCGAGCCGTACTACGGCTTCCGCTCGCTGCACGCGTTCAAGGCGAAGTTCCGCCCCCGGTACGCGCCCATGTACCTGATCTACCGCGACGAGGCCGACCTGCCGCGCATCGGCGTCGCGATCGCCCGCGCCTACCTGCCGGACGCCGGCCTGCGCGACATCCCGAAGCTCGTCAGGTCCTGACCGGGCAGCCTCGCGGGCAGCCGCACGGTGACCACGAGCCCGCCGCCGTCCCGCGGCCGGGCGGTCACTTCGCCGTCGTGCGCGCTCGCCACCGAGCGCACGATCGACAGCCCGAGCCCGGCGCCCTTGGCCGAGTCCAGCCGCGGCGCGGCGCGGCGGCGGAACGGTTCGAACAGCGCCGGGATCTCCGCGTCGGCCACCACCGGCCCGGTGTTGCTCACCTCGATCTCGACCACCTCGCCACGGGTGTGCGTGCCGACGTGGACCCAGCCGCCCGGCTCGTTGTGCCGGATGCCGTTCTCCACGAGGTTGTGCACCAGCCGTTCGAGCAGCAGCGCGTCGCCGAGCGTGGGGGCTTCCGCGGGCGCGTCGGTCACCGTCACGTCCGCGGCTTTCGCCTGGTCGGCGGTCTGCGCGACGACGTGCGTGACGACGTTGGCGAGGTCGAGCGGGAACCGCTCCACGACGTTCTCCGACTTCGCCAGCACCAGCAGCCCGCTGATGAGCCGTTCGTGCCGCGAGTTGATCTGCAGCAGCTTCTCGCCCAGCTCCTTGACGTCCGGCGACGCCGACCGGCGGTGCATCGCGACCTCGACCAGCGACCGGTTCAGCGTCAGCGGGGTGCGCAGCTCGTGCGAGGCGTTGGCGACGAACCGCCGCTGGCCGTCGAACGAGCGGTCCAGTCGCTCGACCATCGTGTTGAACGCCTCGGCCAAGTCCTTGACCTCGTCGTCCGGGCCGCGCAGCGTGATCCGCCGGTGCTGGCGCGGATCGGCCGACGCCGCGATCCGGCGCGCCGAGCCGGTGACGCCGTGCAGCGGCGCCAGCACCCGGCCCGCGACCAGCCAGCCGAAGCCGATCGCCAGCGCGCCGACCACGACCAGCGCGATCGTGCCCTGCACCAGCAGGGAGTGCGACGCGGCTTCGCGCAGCAGAGCGGCCTGCTCCCGTGCGACGCGCTCGGCTTCGGAGCCGATGAGCAGGTCGTTCAGGTCGTTGGTCGTGATCACCGTGTCCGTCCCGGGCACCGGGCCGACGCGGGTGAGCAGTTTGATCGTGCCGCGCCCCACCTGGGAGTTGAACAACGCGTAGGTGACCCCGAGCAGCACCACGCCGCCGGCCAGGAACAGCCCGCCGTAGATCAGGGTGAGCCGGGCGCGCAGGGTGATCCGCCGCGGCCGCCTCACGGGATCCGGTACCCGACGCCGGTCACGGTCTCGACCACCGGCGGGTCGCCGAGTTTGCGGCGCAGCTTGAGGATCGTGAGCCGGACCGCGCCGGTGAACGGGTCCGCGTTCTCGTCCCACGCCTTCTCCAGCAGGAACTCCGCGGACACGGTCGCGCCGTCGGCGCGCAGCAGCTCGGCCAGCACGGCGAACTCCTTTTTGGACAGCGGGACGTACCGGCCGTCGCGGAAGACCTCGTGGCGGGCCGGGTCGAGCGTGATCCCGGCGCGGCTGAGCACCGGCGGCGCGGCCGGGCGGGCGCGGCGGCCCAGCGACAGGATCCGCGCGGCCAGTTCCGGGAACGCGAACGGTTTCGCGAGGTAGTCGTCGGCGCCGATGGTCAGCCCGGCGACCCGGTCGGTGACCTCCGCTGCGGCGGTCAGCATCAGCACGCGCGTCGGGGACGACGAGGACACCAGCTCGCGGCACACGTCGTCGCCGTGCACCCCGGGCAGGTCCCGGTCCAGGACCACGACGTCGTAGTCGTTGACCGCCAGCCGGTCCAGCGCGCCGCCGCCGTCGTGCGCGACGTCCACCGCGTGCGCGTCCTCACGCAGCCACTCCGCGATCGCCTCGGCGAGCATCGGCTCGTCCTCCACCACCAGAACCCGCACCGGTCCAGCGTGACCGGCGCGGTGTTTCCTCGGCGTTAGCGATGTCGGAAACGCCCGGGAAATGCCGCGCCCCGTTTCATTCCCCTCCGTTCGTCCTCGAATGCGAAGGAGATCCTGATGCGCAAGATCCTGGCCGCGGTTCCCGTGGCCCTCGCACTGGCACTCGCCGGGTGCGGTTCCGACGGCGACGGCGGCAGCGGGGTGGCTTCCGCGGGTGGCGCCGCGAGCACCACCGCGGGCAGCACACCGACCATGGGCAACGGGGACATGGGGCTGAAGTACGCGCAGTGCATGCGGGAGAACGGCGTCCCGATGGAGGATCCGGTGGACGGCCGGATCACGCTCAAGCTCGACGGGTCGGTGCCCAAGGAGACCGTCGACAAGGCGCAGGAGGCCTGCCGCCAGTACAACCCGCAGGAGAACGGCGCCGCCAAGTCCGACCCGAAGATGGAGCAGGCCGCGCGTGACTTCGCGGTCTGCATGCGGGAGAACGGCGTCGAAGCCTTCCCCGACCCCGAGCCCGGCCAGAAGGGCATCCGCATCGACGGCAGCATGTCGCAGGACCCGGACTTCGAGCAGGCGTCGCAGAAGTGCCAGGAAGTGCTCGCGGGGGCGCGCGGATGACCGACGCGAGAACTCGCGGACGCGGGCGGCTGTACGCAGTCGTCTTCGTGCTGGTGGTGGCCGTCGCGGGCGGTGGGTACGTCGTCCTCGCGCGCGGCGACGACGGCGCCGCGCCCGCCGCGGTGGAGCTGCCGCCGAGCACGGCGAAGGTCCAGCGGCAGACGCTCGACGACACCCAGACCGAGGACGGCGAACTCGGCTACGGCGCCTCGTCCACACTGGCCAACCGCCTGCCGGGCACCCTCACCTCGGTGCCGGACAGCGGCGCCGTGATCAGCCGCGGCCAGCCCGTCTTCCGCGTCGACGACAAGCCGGTGACGTTGATGTACGGCGCGATGCCTGCCTACCGGGCGCTCGCCGAGGGCACCGAGGGCGCCGACGTGCGGCAGCTGGAGGAGAACCTCAGCGCACTGGGCTACACCGGGTTCACGATCGACGACGAGTACAGCTCGGCCACCGCGGACGCCGTCCGGGAGTGGCAGGAGGACCTCGGCCTCGACGAGACCGGGGTCGTGGAGCTGGGGCGGGTCGTGTTCACGCCGGCCGAGATCCGGGTCGAGACCGTCGACGCGAGCGCCGGGCAGCCCGCGTCGCCGGGGCAGAAGGTGCTGTCCTACACCGGCACGGCGAAGGCGGTCACCGTCGAGCTGGACCCGTCGGACCAGCGGCTGGCCCAGGAGGGCGCCGCCGTGCAGGTCACGCTGCCCGACGACCGGAAGCTGGCCGGGAAGATCACCGACGTCAGCACCGTGATCCAGCCGGCGAGCGGGCAGGAGGAGGCGCAGACCAAGGTCGAGGTCGAGATCGCGTTCGACGACCAGCAGGCCGTGGCGAGCTACGCCCTCGCGTCCGTCGACGTCACCTTCACCGCCGAGAAGCGCGAGAACGTGCTCACCGTGCCGGTCGCCGCGCTCGTCGCGTTGGCCGAAGGCGGGTTCGGCGTCGAGGTCGTGGACGGCGCCACCACGCGGTACGTGCCGGTGAAGACCGGGTTGTTCGCCGAGGGCAAGGTCGAGATCTCCGGCGACGGGATCGCCGAGGGCATGGTCGTCGGGATGCCGAAATGATCTCGCTGACCGACGTGACCAAGCGCTATTCGGGCGTGACCGCGCTGGCCGGGGTGTCGTTGCGGATCGAGCCGGGGGAGCTGGTCGCGATCGTGGGGCCGTCCGGCTCGGGCAAGTCGACGATGCTCAACGTGCTCGGCACGCTCGACCGGCCCACCTCGGGCAGCGTGCACATCGACGGCCACGACGTCGCGGCGCTGTCCGACGCGAAGCTGTCCGCGTTGCGGGCGCGGCGGATCGGGTTCGTGTTCCAGCAGTTCCACCTCGCCGCGGGCACCTCGGCGCTGGAGAACGTCGCCGACGGCCTGCTCTACACGGGCCTGCGCGCGGGGGAGCGGCGGCGCCGGGCGGCGGCCGCGCTGGAGCGGGTCGGGCTCGGGCACCGGATGGACCACGAGCCGCACGAGCTGTCCGGCGGGGAACGGCAGCGGGTCGCGATCGCGCGGGCCGTCGCGGGTGACCCGCCGCTGCTGCTGGCCGACGAGCCGACCGGCGCGCTCGACTCGGCGTCCGGTGCCGGGGTGATGACGTTGATGCGGGAGCTGAACTCCTCCGGCACGACGGTCGTGATCATCACGCACGACCGGGACATCGCGGCGTCGCTGCCGCGGCAGGTGCGGATGCGGGACGGCCGGGTCGTCGAGGAGGTGACGCGATGACCACCGCGTTGTCGCCGGCCCGGATGTGGCCGCGGGACGTCGTCAAGGTCGGCGCGGTCGGCCTGCGGACACGTCCGACGCGTGCGTTCCTGTCCGCGCTGGGGATCGCGATCGGCATCGCGGCGATGGTCGCGGTGGTCGGGATCTCGTCGTCGTCGCGGGCCGAGCTGGACCGGACGCTGGCGGCGCTCGGCACCAACCTGCTCACCGTGTCACCGGGCACCACGCTGACCGGTGAGGAGGCGCAGCTGCCGGAGACGGCGGAGGCGATGGTCGCGCGGATCGGGCCGGTCGAGTCGGTGTCGGCGATCGCGCGGCTCGGTGAGGCGAAGGTCTACCGGACGGACAAGATCCCCGAGGCGCAGACCAACGGGCTCGCCGCCTACGCGGCCCGGCTGGACCTCCCGGCGACGACCGGTGCGCGGGTGCGCAGCGGAACCTGGCTCAACGAAGCCACGAGCGGTTATCCGGCGGTCGTGCTCGGTTCGTCCGCGGCCGAGCGGCTGGGCATCTCGCGCGCCGGGCCGGACGTGCAGGTGCTCGTCGGCGGGCGCTGGTTCACCGTCGTCGGGATCCTCGAACCGGCCCCGCTGGCGCCCGAGCTGGACTCGGCCGCGCTGGTCGGCTGGGAGGTGGCGGCGAGCGAGCTGCGGTTCGACGGGCTGCCCACCACGATCTACACGCGGTCGCAGGACGCCCAGGTCCCGGCGGTGCAGTCGGTGCTCGGCGCTACCGCGAACCCGGCCGCGCCGAACGAGGTGGAGGTGTCGCGGCCGTCCGACGCGCTCGCCGCGCAGCAGGCGGCGGGCGAGGCGTTCACCGGGCTGCTGCTTGGGCTGGGCGCGGTGGCGTTGCTGGTCGGCGGGGTCGGGGTGGCGAACACGATGGTGATCTCGGTGCTGGAGCGGCGCGCGGAGATCGGCCTGCGGCGCTCGCTGGGTGCGACGCGCGGGCAGATCCGCACCCAGTTCCTGGCGGAGTCGCTGTTGTTGTCCGCGCTGGGCGGGCTCGGCGGCGCGGTGCTGGGGAGCCTGGTGACGGTGGGCTACGCGGTCTACCAGTCGTGGCCGGTGGTGGTGCCGCTGTGGGCGGTGGCCGGCGGCGCCGCTGCGACGCTGGTGATCGGCGGGATCGCGGGGTTGTACCCGGCGATCCGCGCGTCGCGGCTGTCGCCGACGGAGGCGCTGGCGACGCCGTGAGCGGGCCGGGTGCCGTCCGTCGGGGGCGGCACCCGGCTGTCTCGTTCAGCCGAGGAGTTCGCGGAAGCGCTCGACGCCGATGTTGCCGCCGGAGAGGATGACGCCGACCCGGCCGGTGAAGCCGCCCTTGAGCAGCCCGGCGAGGGAGGTGGCGCCGCTGGGTTCGAGCACGATCTTGAGCCGCTCGAACGCGAACCGCATCGCCTCGCGGATCTCGTCGTCGCTGACCAGGACGATGTCGTCGACCAGGCGCTGGTTGACGGAGAAGGTCAGCTCGCCGGGGGTGTCGGCGGCGAGCCCGTCGGCGATGGTGCGCGCGACGGGGATCCGGACGCGTTCGCCCCGCTGGAGGGACTGGCGGGTGTCGTCGGCCTGCTCGGGCTCGACGCCGACCACCCGGATGCCGGGGTGCAGGCCCTTGGCCGCGGTGGCGCTGCCGGCCATCAGCCCGCCGCCGCCGATCGGGGCGATGAGGGTGTCCAGCTCGCCGGTCTCGTCGAGGAGTTCCAGCGCGGCGGTGCCCTGACCAGCCATGATGTGCGGGTGCTCGTAGGGCGGGATGAGGGTCAGGCCCCGCTCCTCGGCGAGCTGGTTGCCCATCGCGACGCGGTCGCCGGTGTAGCGGTCGTAGGTCAGGACCTCGGCGCCGTAGCCGCGGGTGGCGTCCATCTTGGACGACGGGGTGTCCTCGGGCATCAGGATGACGGCCTTGCTGCCGGCCAGTTTGGCCGCGAGGGCGACCGCCTGGGCGTGATTGCCGGACGAGTAGGCCGCCACGCCCTTGCCGAGCTGCTCGGGCGTCAGGTGGGAGATCGCGTGGTAGGCGCCGCGGAACTTGAAGGCGCCGATGCGCTGGAAGTTCTCGGCCTTGAGGAACGCGGTGGTGCCGGTGCGCCGGTCGAGGGTGGAGGACGTCAGGACAGGAGTCCGATGAGCGACACCGTCGATCCGCTTGGCGGCGCTCCTGATGGCTTCGAGATCGAGCATGGACCCATCTTATACGAGCTGTCCAGCGATTAGACGGTTCGTCAATAGCGACCCGGCAACGCAACGCCACCGACCACCCCAACCAGACCTCCCCCGCCCCCGATCCACAGCCGATCTTTAGTCGCCGACCAGGGTTGTCAAGGCACGCTTTCCCGCCTTGACAACCCTGC
>NZ_JBEXTZ010000063.1:0-51373 GCF_040614195.1 Amycolatopsis sp. NPDC006125 | reverse complement strand
AACGTCCTCGTCGCGGCCCGGCCGCAACCACGCGGCCACCCGGTCGACGATCCGGTCGATCAGCCACGCGGCGCCGACGCACAGCGGCGCCAGCACGGCGATGACCAGCAGGAACTGCAACGGGAACCACAGCTGCGCAAGCCACAGCTCGGCGTTGTCCCACCAGGTCGCCAGGCCGTCGAACACCTGACCAGGGTACGCCAGGGGGCCCGGCGAGGTACGTTGCAGGCATGTTCGCCGTCTACGCCAGTGAACCGAACCCCGAAAACCCGCTCGACGCCCTCACCGTCGGCGAGCGACCGGAGCCGGAGGTGCCGTCCGGCTGGGTGAAGGTCGCCGTGAAGGCCGCCAGCCTCAACATGCACGACATCTGGACCCTGCGCGGTGTCGGGATCAAGCCGGACCAGTTCCCGATGATCCTCGGCTGCGACGGGGCGGGCGTGCTGGAGGACGGGACGGAGGTCGTCCTGCACTCGGTGATCAACGCCCCCGGCTGGCAGGGTGACGACACCCTCGACCCGAAGCGCACCCTGCTCACCGAGAAGCACCAGGGCACCTTCGCCGACTACGTGGTCGTGCCCGCCCGCAACGCCGTGCCGAAGCCGGCCGGGCTGTCCTTCGCCGAGGCCGCCACGATGGGCACGGCGTGGCTGACCGCGTACCGGATGCTGTTCGTGAAGTCGGGCCTGCGCCCCGGGCAGACGATGCTCGTGCAGGGCGCCTCCGGTGGCGTCTCGACCGCGCTGATCCAGCTCGGCCGCGCCGCGGGCCTGCGGGTGTGGGTGACCGGCCGGTCCGAGGAGAAGCGGGCGCTGGCCGAGCAGCTGGGCGCGCACCAGACGTTCGAGTCCGGCGCGCGGCTGCCGGAGCGGGTGGACGGCGTGTTCGAGACCGTGGGCAAGGCGACCTGGGGCCACTCGCTCAAGTCGCTGAAGCCGGGCGGGATCGTCGTGGTGTCCGGTTCGACCAGTGGTCCGGACCCGAGCGCGGACCTGCAGCGGGTGTTCTTCCTGCAGCTGCGGGTGGTCGGATCCACGATGGGCACCCGGGACGAGCTGGAGGACATGCTCCGCTACCTGGACCTGACCGGCATCAAGCCGCAGATCGGCAAGGAGCTCCCGCTGTCGGAAGCCGCCGAGGGGTTCCGGCTGATGCAGGAGGGGGAGACCGCGGGCAAGGTCGTTTTCACCCGCTGATAACGCTCTGACCAGCGAAGACGCCTTGTTGACATGGCGCCGATACCGGTTTGTTATCCCCGTCTACTGAGCGGAACCCGAGATTTACTCGCTAATCTGGGTACATGACCGCAGTGCAGCGGGAGATCGAGGCGGCGCCGGGCTCACGGCTCGCCGGCCCGGAAGTCGTCCGGGCCGGCCACCGGAGCTTCGCCGGCGTGCGCACCAGGGTGCTCGAAGTCGGTCCCAAACCGAAGCGCGGCACCGGAAGACTCGTCCTCCTGCACGGCTACTGCGACAGCGCCGACACCTGGCGCCCGGCGCTGGCCGAACTCGCCGCCGCCGGGATCCCCGCGGTCGCGGTCGACCTGCCCGGTTTCGGTGAGGCCGATCCCCTGCGCCCCGGCGCGATGCTGGCGCAGCTCGACGCGTTCGTGGCCGAGGTGGTGCGGTTCTATTCGGACCGCGGCAAGGTCGTCCTCGGCGGCAACTCGCTCGGCGGCACCATGAGCCTGCGCGCGGCCTGCCACGAGGAGTTGCCGATCGCGGGTGTGGTGTCGATCGCCGCGCCCGGTTTCGTCGACTCCTGGCTGGTCCGGACCGTCGGGAAGTACCCGCTGCCGCTGCGGCTGGCCGCGTCGCTGCCGTTGCCGGTGCCCGGGTTCGTGGTGCGGACCATCGCGGAGTTCGTGGTGCCGCGGCTGCTCTACGCCGACCGCGCCGCCGCCGACGTCGCCCACGTGGCCCGGTTCACCGGGCTGTTCCCGGACTTCCGCTCGACCACCACTCGTCTGGACCAGGCGCGCCAGCTGGTCGCCGAGCTGGCCGAGGCGTACGAGGGACTGGACGGCATCGAGGTCCCGCTGCTGGTCGTCGCGTGCGGCAAGGACCGCCTGGTGACCGCCGCCGCCGGACGGCGCCTGCACGCGCTGGTGCCGCACAGCAGGCTGATGCTGCGCGAGGAGTGGGGCCACTGCCCGCAGCTGGACGACCCGGTCGCGATCGCCGACCTGCTGAGCTACTTCCGCGCCGGTGTGCTGCACAAGAAGCCGCGCCGCCGCTCGGCCGCGCTCACGCAGAAAGCCGCCGCGGGCTGAGGCTGTCACATTCCGGCGCGCTGTTCCGTCAAGGAGGCAGAAACCCCGAACGGAACAGGAGTTCACCGTGGACGCTCGTCTGAACATCTTCACCAGCCCCACCGCGGGCAAGTTCGTCAAGCACCTCTTCGGGGCAGGCAAGGTGCTCGCCGAGTCGACGTTGCCCGCCCGTACACAGGAACTGGTGAAGCTGCGGGCCAGTCAGATCAACGGCTGCGGGTACTGCACGGACATGCACTTCAAGGACGCCGTGGCGGCGGGCGAGGAGCCGACGCGGCTCAACCTGGTCGCGGCGTGGCGGGAAGCCACCGTGTTCACCGAGGCCGAGCGCGCCGCACTGGAGGTGACCGAGGAGGGCACCCGCCTCGCCGACGCCGCGGGCGGTGTCAGCGACGAGGTGTGGGCCAACGCGGCCAAGCACTACGACGAGGAGCAGCTCGCCGCGCTGGTCGCCGCGATCGCGCTGATCAACACGTGGAACCGCATCAACGTCATCATCCGGAACCCGGCCGGCGACTACCAGCCGGGCCAGTTCGGCTGACTCGCCGGAAAAGCCCCGGGACCTTCGTAGGTCCCGGGGCGCGCCCCTCCCTAGTAACGTGATCCGGTCACACCCGGACGAGTGATTGGGAGGATCGGTGGCCGTACGCGAGCTGTTCCGGCGCAAACCCGTCGAGCAGATCGAGGCCGTGGAAGGCGGCGGGCTCCAGCGGACCCTGGGCCTGTGGCAGCTGACCGCGATCGGCGTCGGCGGGATCATCGGCGCGGGCATCTTCTCGCTCGCGGGCGCGGTGGCGAACGAAACCGCCGGGCCTGCCGTGCTGATTTCGTTCCTGGTGGCCGGGATCGCGAGCGCGGCGGCGGCGTTCTCCTACGCCGAGTTCGCCGGGCTGATCCCGCGCGCCGGATCGGCCTACACCTACGGTTACGCGGTCCTCGGCGAGCTCGTCGGCTGGCTGATCGGCTGGGACCTGCTGCTGGAGTACACCGCGATCGTCGCGGTGGTCGCGATCGGCATCTCCGGCTACTTCAACGACCTGCTGGGTTTCCTGGACATCCACCTGCCACTGTGGATGTCCGGCGCGCCGGGCACCGAACCGGAGGGCGTCGCATCGGGTTCGTACAAGGTGAACCTGTTCGCGGCGCTGCTGTGCCTGCTGATCGCGTTCGTCCTGAACCAGGGCATGCGCTCGGCGGCGCGGTTCGAGACGCTGCTGGTGTACCTCAAGGTCGCGCTCGTGGTGCTGGTGATCGTGGTCGGCGCGTTCCACGTCAACACCGGCAACTGGTCGGACTTCTTCCCGTTCGGTGTCAGCGGCGCGTTCACCGGAGCGGCGACGGTGTTCTTCGCGGTGTTCGGCTACGACGCGATGTCCACCGCGGCCGAGGAGTCGCGCGACTCGCAGAAGCACATGCCCAAGGCGATCCTGTACTCGCTGGGGATCTCGATGGTGCTGTACGTGCTGGCGTGCCTGGTGCTGACCGGGATGGTGCCCTTCACCGACATCGACTCCGAAGCCGCGTTCTCCAGCGCCTTCGAATCGGTCGGGCTGCGCTGGCTCGGCGGCGTGATCGCGGTCGGCGCGATCCTCGGCATCCTCACGGTGCTGTTCACGTTCCTGCTGGGCGCGACCCGGGTCGGGTTCGCGATGAGCCGCGACGGGTTGCTGCCCAAGTGGTTCTCCGGCACGCACCCGGTGAAGAAGGTGCCGAGCCGGATGACGTGGATCCTCGGCGTGGCGGCGGCGGTGATCGCCGGGCTGCTGCCGATCGGCGAGGCCGCGGAGCTGACGAACATCGGGATCCTGCTGGCGTTCGTGGTGGTGTGCGTGGCGGTCGTGGTGCTGCGGTACCGCCGCCCGGACCTGCCGCGCACGTTCCGCTGCCCGGGAATGCCGGTGGTGCCTGCGATCGGGGTGGCGTTCTCGATCTGGCTGATCACGTTCCTGCAGCCGGAGACGTGGCTGCGGTTCGCGGTCTGGTTCGCCATCGGCCTGGTGGTGTACTTCGCCTACAGCAGGCGGCATTCGAAGCTGGCGGATCACCACCAGAAGTAGGCGTACCCGGGCGCGCCGGGCATCCCGGCCGCGCCGCCTGCGCCGATCCCGCCCGGCGGCGCGCTCGGGATCACACCCGCCTCGCCGGGCCGGTCGGCGGTGCCGTCACTGCCGGGCGCGGCGAGGCCGGGCGAGGTGCCGCAATCGGCGGCGCCGCCCCGGCCCGGCGCCTCGGCGGTCCCGGCCGCACCGCCGTGCGCCACGACGAGCGCCGGGCTTCCGGCGACGCCGACGCTGGAGTCGCTGCCCGGCTCCCCGGCCGGCCCGCCCACACCGACGGTGACGGTGTACTCGGCGGCCGGGGTGACCGCGACGGAGCACCACGCCGCTCCCCCGCCGCCGCCGGGGTTCGCCTCGCCACCCCCGCCGCCTGCGCCCCACACGGCGACGAACACCGAGGTGATCCCCTCGGGCGCGGTGAACGTGCCGCTGACGGTGAAGGCCTGCTCCCCGTGGGCGGGTTCGGCCCCGGCCGCCGGCGCGGCAGCCGTGATCAGGACAGCCGCCACGGCGGCGGCTTTTCCGAACGCCATGGACGAAAGGGTGCGCCGCCATCCGCGGCCGCGCACCTCTTTCAGCCGAAGGAGTGATCCGGCGCGGGTGCCGGCAGGGCGGCGGAGGCGAGGAGCGCGAGCTTGTCCGCGTCGTCGCTGCCCGCGTCGGCGTGGTACACGACCAGCATCATCCCGTCGGTGCTGCTGGTGGTGACCACGAGCTTTTCCCGGTGCAGCACCAGCCGCCCGACCTGGGGGTGGTCGAACCGCACCACCGCGCCCTGCCGCGGCTGCACGTCGTGGCGGGCCCAGAGGCGCCGGAACCGGGGGCTGGCGAGGGACAGCTCGCCGACGAGCTCGACGAAGCGGGGGTCGTCGATGTCGGTGCCGACCGACTGGCGGAAGCCCGCGATCAGCTCCTCGGTGGCGCTCTCCCAGTCGGGGAAGAGCGCCCGCTCGCCCGCGTCGAGGAACACGTCCCGCAGCCGGTTGCCGCCCGGCGCCAGACGTGGCGACAACGCTGTGGCCAGCGGGTTGGCGGCGAGGACGTCGAAGTAGCGCCCTTCCACGAACGCGGGCAGCGGGAGCGTCCCGAGGAGCTTGGCGGTGCCGGCGGGCACCGTCTCCCTGGCCGGCCGACGCCGGCGACGGGGCTTGTCGGTGGCGAGCCCGACCAGGTAGGCGGTCATCTCCTCGTCGAGCTGGAGCGCACGGGCGATCGACTCGAGCACCTGGACCGACGGCCTGCGGTCGCGGCCCTGTTCGAGGCGCAGGTAGTAGTCGGCGCTGATGCCGGCGAGCATCGCGACCTCTTCGCGGCGCAGACCGGGAACCCGCCGCACGCCGTGGACGGGGATCCCGGCCTGTTCGGGGGTGACGAGTTCGCGGCGGGCGCGCAGGAAGTCGCCCAGCAGGTTCGGTTCGTCGGCCACGTTTCCACGGTAATCCGCGGCGCGGCCGGCTCGCCTGGTCCTGACACCCCCAGTCAGGCGGCTTCCGACAGGAGCAGCTTCGCGGCCACCGCCGCGCCGTCGCCGCGGACCTGACCGGCCACCTCGGTCGCCCGGGCGCGCGTCGCGGGTGCCAGGGCGGCGGTGAGCGCGGCGGACAGAGAGTCGACGGTCGGGGACGGGCCCTCGTGGGTCGCTCCGATGCCCAGCTCCGTCACGCGCCCGGCCCAGTACGGCTGGTCCGCGATCCTCGGCACGATGACCTGCGGCGCACCCGCGCGGGCGGCGGTCGTGGTGGTGCCCGCGCCGCCGTGGTGCACGACGGCGGCCACCCTGCGGAACAGGGCCTGCTGGTTGACCTCGCCGACGACGAAGCAGTCGCCGGCGTCCGGGGTCAGCCCGGCCCAGCCGCGGGCGAGCAGGACGCGGCGGCCCTGCGCGCGGACCGCTTCGACGGCCACCCGCGCGGCCTCCCGGGCGACGTGCGGGGCCATGCTGCCGAACCCGACGTACACCGGTGGCGCACCGTCGTCCAGGAACGCCGCCAGGTCGTCCGGCAGCGGGCGTTCGTCGGGCAGGACCCACGCCCCGGTCTGCACGACGTCGAGTTCCGTGCGGCCCTCCGACGGGCACAGCACCGCGTCCGCGGCGAGCCACGGTCGTCCGGTGAGGACGTGGTCGCGGACGTTGGCGACCGGTGGCAGGCTGAGCGCCGCGCGGTGGCTGTTGAGCGCTTCGCCGTACAGGTCGTTCACCCGCTGGGCGTCCTGCTCCCACAGCACGCGGTTGTCGGTTTCGTCCCGCGGGGAGGGCGTGCCGGGCCGTCGTCCAGGCGGGAAGTGCCGTGACGGCAGCCCGAGGAGGTGGAAGCAGGCGAGCACGTAGTGGATGCCGAGTTTTTCGGCCACGTCCCGGGCGCCGACGGGCATCAGTCCAGTCGCCACGAGCGCGTCACAATCCTCGGCCGCGGCCGTCAGCGTTTCGAACCGCGCGGCGACCAGCTCGCGGGCGAGCCGGAACGCGTCCTCCACCGTCGGCGGCTTCGGCCTGGCGACGATGGAGTGGACCGCCGGGCCGAACGGCACCAGGGGCACACCGGCCCGGTCGAGCAGCTCCACGAACTCCTCGTCGGGCGGCACGCAGAGCCGCGCCTCCGCGCCGAGCTCCCGCAGCGCCACCGCAAGCGCCACCAGCGGTTCGACATCCCCGCGCGATCCCCACGACGTCAGCAGCACACGCACTTCGCGATCCCCCCGATTCCCCCGGCTCGTCCGGCCGGCGGTGGGCAATTCTGGAGCACCGACCGGGGCTTGCGGCAAGCCCCCTG
Source organism: Amycolatopsis sp. NPDC006125 (assembly GCF_040614195.1). NCBI lineage: Bacteria > Bacillati > Actinomycetota > Actinomycetes > Pseudonocardiales > Pseudonocardiaceae > Amycolatopsis > Amycolatopsis sp. NPDC006125. The sequence continues at coordinate 44,273 of NZ_JBEXTZ010000063.1, read as the reverse complement.
GCCCGGGATAAGTTGGAGGTAGAGGGAGCGAGTCAGCGGTGTCCCTCTCGATCGGATCCAGTCCCGCTCACACCTGACCAGTTCGATATCTCCAGCGATGGCATCACGGCAGCGTGGTTCGCCGCGTCGACGGCCTGCCCGGCGTGCGCCGCCGCATCGTCCGCTGCCAGTGTTGACCGCGTCCATCGCGGCTTGCGCCGCCACCGCCGCCTCTCTTGCGCCGAGTCGATGCTGGCCGCGCCCGGCAACGACGCTGGGAGCAGGACGGCTGATGGAGCTGGGACGAAACCCCACCCCGCGAACACAAACGGCCCGCCGACGAATGTCGACGGGCCGTCCGGGTGGGCGATACTGGGATCGAACCAGTGACCTCTTCGGTGTGAACGAAGCGCTCTCCCCCTGAGCTAATCGCCCGGTGTGCCGAAATCCTAGCCCATCCCGCCTGGGCGCCGCGCACCTACCCCAGTCGCCGGGTCACCCGCTCCTGCGCCGCCTTCGCTTCGGCCTTCAGGCGCGCCACGATCTCCGCCGCGGGGCCCTCCGGCGCCACCGAGTACGTCTGCCCGCCCCACAGGTTCACGCCCTCCGGGTCGCCGGCGGCGTGCGCGGCCGCCCGCACCGGCTTGGTCAGGTGGTGCACCTGCGGGTACGCCGAGGGCGCGTACGGCGAGTGCTCGGTCAGGAACCGGTTCACCAGCCCGCGCGCCGGGCGGCCGCTGAATGCCCGCGTGATGGCCGTGACCCGCCCGCCCTCGGCCAGCGCCTTGCGGTGCGCGAGCTGCGTCCCGGCCTCGTCGGCGCGCAGGAACGCGGTGCCCAGTTGCGCCGCGTCCGCGCCGGCGGCCAGCACCGCGGCGACGTCCGCGCCGTGCACGATCCCGCCCGCCGCGATCAGCGGCAGGTCCACGGCGGACCCGATCAACCGCAGCAACGCCAGCAGCCCGTACACCTCGCCCCCGGCCGGGTGCTCCGGATCGTCGACGAACAAACCGCGGTGGGCGCCCGCCTCGAACCCCTGCACGCACAGGGCGTCCGCGCCGGCCTCGACCGCTCGCACGGCCTCCTCCGGGGTGGTGACGGTCACGATCACCTGCGAACCGGCCTCGTGCAGGCGCGCCACGTCCGTTGTGGACGGCAGCCCGAACGTGAACGACACGAACGGAATCCGCTGTGCCGCCACGAGCTCGACCTTCGCCGGGTAGTCGTCGTCCTCCCAGCGCGGGTCGCCCGGCTCGGCCTCGTAGTGCCGGGCCTCCTCCTCGAGCCGCCGCACGTAGGGCGACAGATCCACATCGGACTCCCGCCCCGGCACGAACAGGTTGACCCCGAACGGCCTGCTCGTCAGCTCCCGCGTCTTCGCGATTCGCTCGCCGAGCGCCTCCGCGCTCAGGTACCCGGCGGCGAGGAAACCGGATCCCCCGGCCTCGGCAACGGCGGCGACGAGTTCGGGGGTCGTGGGCCCGCCTGCCATCGGCGCCACGAGAACAGGGACACGCAGCTCTTCGAACATGCTCCCCACCCTAGGGTTTCCGGCGCCGCGCGTACGCCTCGAGACCGTCCAGCAGGCGCTGCACGCCGAACTCCAGGTCCGGCAGGATCCCGGCGTCCTCCGCGTCCGGGTCGAACGTGCCCTCGGCGATCGTGGCGGCCAGCATCGGGAACCGCTCCGGATCCAGGTACTTCCGCAGCCCGGCGGCGAAGTCCGCGTCCGCCTCCTGCCCGGTGATGCCCGCCTCGCGCTGCGCCTCCGCCATGTCCAGCGAGATCCGCGCGAGCTCACGCACCGCGCCGTCCAGGAAGGTCATCGCCCAGATCATCTCGGCGCCGGTCAGGCCAAGCCCGGAAATCGCCCGCATCCCGGCTTCCATCCAGGCGAGCTGCCGAGGCCCCGACGGCGGGCCGCTCAACCGGATCCGCAGCATCCACGGGTGCCGCAGGTGGAACTCCCACACCGCGCGCACCCACACCGCGACCTCGGCGCGCCAGTCCTCGCCCGCCGGCTTCGGCGGTTCCTCCTCCGCCGCGTAGTCGACCATCAGCTCGATCAGCTGGTCCTTGCCCGACACGTACCGGTACAGCGACATGGTCGTCTTGCCGACCGCCGCCGCGACCCGCTGCATGGACACCGCCTCGATGCCCTCGGCGTCGGCGAGTTCGATCGCCGCGCGGACGATCTTGTCCACGCTCAGCGCGGGCTTCGGCCCCCGGGTGGGCCGTTCGCCGCCGCCCCACAGGAGTTCGAGGGTTCGCGTGCGTTCCGCCGTCATCGCCGTCCTTTCGTCCTTGACGGCCATCCTAGAACTGTGTATCACTTACACAAAGCAGTCTACGCCATACACAGTTCCAGGGGAGAGAGTGATGATCGAGGTCAGCGGCCTGCGCAAGGCCTTCGGGGGCAGAGAGGTGCTCGGTGGTGTCGACCTCACCGTCGAGCGCGGCAGCGTCGTGTCCCTGCTCGGGCCCAACGGCGCGGGCAAGAGCACCACCGTCCGCATCCTGACGACCCTGCTCGCGCCGGACGCGGGTTCGGTGCGGGTCGGCGGGTTCGACGTGGTGCGGCAGGCGCGGGACGTGCGGCGGATCATCGGGGTGACCGGCCAGCAGACCGGGGTCGACCGCCTGCTGAGCGGCTACGAGAACCTGGTGATGATGGGCCGCCTGTTCCGGCTCGGCACCGCCGCGGCCCGCCGCCGGGCAAGCGAACTGCTGGAGAAGTTCGACCTGACCGAGGCCGCCGGACGGCCGGTGAAGACCTACTCCGGCGGCATGGAACGGCGCCTCGACCTGGCGATCAGCATGATCACCGCGCCGCCGGTGCTGTTCCTTGACGAGCCCACCACCGGGCTGGACCCGCGCAGCCGCGCCGGTGTCTGGGAGACCGTGCGCGACCTGCTGGCCGGTGGCGTGACGGTCCTGCTCACCACCCAGTACCTGGAGGAGGCCGACGAGCTGGCCGACCGGGTCGCGGTGATCGACGGCGGGCGGGTCGTGGCCGAGGGCACGCCGGCGTCGCTCAAGCAGCGCGTCGGCAGCGAGCGCCTCGACCTGACCTTCGCCACGGCGGAGACGTTCGAGGTGGCCCGGCTGGTGCTCGGCGAGACGCACGCCGGGGAGGGCCTGGTGCTGAACGTGCCCGTCGACGGCGCCCGTGACGTCCGCGAGGTCCTGGAGCGCCTCGACCAGGCCGGCGCGGAGGTCGCCGACCTCGCGCTGACCCGCCCGTCGCTCGACGACGTCTTCCTGTCCCTGACCGGCTCGACGACGATCGGAGCGGCCCGATGAGCACCCTGTACTGGAACGCCAACAACTCGGCCGTCCTCATCGGACGGTCGGTGCGGCACATCCTGCGCTCCCCCGACCAGGCGATGACGGCGATCTTCCTGCCCGTCGCGATCATGCTGATGTTCCGCTACGTGTTCGGCGGCGCGATCAACACGGGCGGCACGGCCTACATCGACTACGTGCTCGCCGGGATCATCGCCATCAGCGTCACGTTCAACTCGACCTCCACCACCGTCGGCGTCGCGGACGACCTCGAACGCGGTGTGGTGGAACGGTTCCGCTCGATGCCGATGTCGAGCGTCGCGGTGCTCACCGGGCACATCGCCGGGGCGATCGTCCGGAACGCGCTGTCGCTCGCGATCATGATCGGCGTCGGCCTGCTCATCGGCTTCTCCCCCACCGCGGGTGTCGGCGGGTGGCTGGCCGCGCTCGGCATCCTGCTGGTGTTCACGGTGGCGATCTCGTGGATCGCGGCGATCCTCGGGCTGGTCGCCGGCGGCACGGAGAGCGGCGCCGGGCTGGGCATGATCCTGGTGTTCGTGCCGTACCTGAGCAGCGCGTTCGTGCCCCCGAGCACGATGCCGGACGGGCTGCGCGCGTTCGTGGAGATCCAGCCCGTCACCCCGGTGGTCGACAGCGTGCGGGCGCTGCTGCTCGGCGGGCCGGTCGGGAACTCGGCCTGGCTCGCGCTGCTGTGGTGGGGCGGGATCACGCTGGTCGCGGTGCCGGTCGCGGGCGCGTTGTTCCGGCGGCGCTCCCGGCGCTAGCTTGGCCCCATGACGAACCTCGACGCCGTCCGCTCGCTCGCCGCCCAGGAAACCGGCCTGGCCACGGTGGCGGTCGCGCGGGCGGACGGCTCGGTGCACGCTTCGGTGGTCAACGCCGGGGTCCTCGACGACCCGGTGTCCGGCCGCCCGTCCGTCGCGTTCGTGGCGGTCGGCCACGCGAAGAAGCTGGACCTGCTGCGCGCGCGGGGCAACGCGACCGTGGTGTTCCGGCGCGGCTGGACGTGGGCGGCGGTGCAGGGACCGGTGCGGCTGATCGGCCCGGACCACCCGGACGAAGCCTTCGACCCGGCCGGCCTGCCCCGGCTGCTGCGCGACATCTTCACCGCGGCCGGCGGCACCCACGACGACTGGGACACCTACGACCGCGTGATGGCCGAGGAGCGCCGGTGCGCGGTGTTCGTCGAGGCGGCCCGGATCTCCGGCACCGCCTGAGCGGCCGCTACTTCTTCTTGCCCTTGTCGCCGGAGGGCTCGTCGGTGGACAGCGCCGCGACGAAGGCCTCCTGCGGAACCTCGACCCGGCCGATGTTCTTCATCCGCTTCTTGCCTTCCTTCTGCTTCTCCAGCAGCTTCCGCTTCCGCGAGATGTCACCGCCGTAGCACTTGGAAAGCACGTCCTTGCGGATGGCGCGGATCGTCTCGCGCGCGATGATCCGCGACCCGACCGCGGCCTGGATCGGCACCTCGAACTGCTGCCGCGGGATCAGCTCACGCAGGCGGCCCGCCATCTTGTTGCCGTAGCCGTAGGCGGCGTCCTTGTGCACGATCGCGGAGAACGCGTCGACCGGCTCGCCCTGCAGCAGGATGTCGACCTTCACCAGGTCGGCGACCTGCGTGCCGGCCTCCTCGTAGTCCAGCGAGGCGTAGCCGCGGGTGCGGGACTTCAGCGAGTCGAAGAAGTCGAAGATGATCTCGGCGAGCGGCAGGTTGTAGCGCAGCTCGACGCGGTCCTCCGACAGGTAGTCCATGCCGAGCAGGTTGCCGCGCTTGCTCTGGCACAGCTCCATGATCGCGCCGATGAACTCCGACGGGGCGATCACGGTGACCTTCGACAGCGGCTCGTGCACCTCGGCGATCTTCACGCCGGTCGGCCAGTCGGACGGGTTGGTGACGTGCACCTCGGTGCCGTCGTCCTGCACCACGCGGTACTCCACGTTCGGCGCGGTGGCGATCAGGTCCAGGCCGAACTCGCGCTCCAGGCGGTCGCGGGTGATCTCCAGGTGCAGCAGGCCGAGGAAGCCGCAGCGGAAGCCGAAGCCGAGCGCGACCGACGTCTCCGGCTCGTAGGTCAGCGCCGCGTCGTTGAGCTGCAGCTTCTCCAGCGCCTCCCGCAGCTCCGGGTAGTCCGAGCCGTCCACCGGGTAGAGGCCGGAGAACACCATCGGCTTGGGGTCGCGGTAGCCGGCCAGCGGCTCGGTGGCGCCCTTGCGCTCGGAGGTGACGGTGTCACCGACCCGGGACTGGCGGACGTCCTTCACGCCGGTGATCAGGTAACCCACCTCGCCGACGCCGAGACCGGCGCTGGGCTTGGGCTCCGGCGAGATGATGCCGACTTCCAGCAGCTCGTGCGTGGCGCCGGTGGACATCATCCGGATCCGCTCGCGCGGGGTGATCTTGCCGTCCACGACGCGGATGTAGGTGACCACGCCGCGGTAGGTGTCGTAGACCGAGTCGAAGATCATCGCGCGGGCCGGGGCGTCCGCGTCGCCCACCGGCGGCGGCACCTGGCGGACGACCTCGTTTAGGAGGTCGGGCACGCCCATGCCGGTCTTCGCCGAGACGCGCAGCACCTCGGACGGGTCGCAGCCGATGATGTGCGCCAGCTCGGCGGCGTACTTGTCGGGGTCGGCCGCGGGGAGGTCGATCTTGTTCAGGACCGGGATGATGTGCAGGTCCTTCTCCAGCGCCAGGTACAGGTTGGCCAGGGTCTGCGCCTCGATGCCCTGTGCCGCGTCGACCAGGAGGATCGCGCCCTCGCACGCCTCCAGCGCCCGGGAGACCTCGTAGGTGAAGTCCACGTGGCCCGGGGTGTCGATGAGGTGCAGGACGTGGTCGCGGCCGTCGACCTGCCACGGGAGGCGCACGTTCTGGGCCTTGATCGTGATGCCCCGCTCGCGCTCGATGTCCATCCGGTCGAGGTACTGCGCGCGCATGGCCCGCTCCTCGACCACGCCGGTGAGCTGCAGCATCCGGTCGGCCAGGGTGGACTTGCCGTGGTCGATGTGCGCGATGATGCAGAAGTTCCGGATCTGCTCCGGCGGCGTGAAGGTCTGGTCGGCGAACGTGCTCACTCGGATCCTCGGCTCGTCGTGGGGTACGACTCCATGTTCCCATGCCCGATTTCCGGGTCATCCCCGATGCCGGTGAGCGGTGGCGAGTGCTGACCTGGAGGTATGAGCACAACCATCGAGCAGATCCTGGACCGGGCCTTCGGTCACCCCCGCGGCCTGCTGGGCCGCATCGGCGGGGCCGTGATGGCCCACGCGAACGGCGCGACGGAATCGCACGTCGTGGACGTGGCGAGGCTCACCCGGGAGGAGACGGTCCTGGTGGTCGGCCCCGGTCCCGGGGTGGGCCTGCGCCTGGCCGGCCGGCGCGCGGCGCTGGCGCACGGGGTGGACCCGTCGCCGGAGATGCTGGAGCTGGCGCAGGCCCGCTGCGCGGCGGAGATCGCGGCAGGCCGGGTCCGGCTGGCCCGCGGTTCGGCCGAGCGGACGGGCCTGGACGAGGCCTCCGTGGACGTGGTGGTGAGCGTGAACAACGTCCAACTGTGGGACGACCGCCCCGCGGGCTTCCACGAGCTGCGGCGGGTGCTGCGCCCGGGCGGCCGGCTGATCCTCTCGGCGCACGAAAAGTGGCTCCCGGTGCCGCGGCACGAGCTGGCGGCCGAACTGGTCGAGGCGGGTTTCACGGACCTGCAGACATGGGTGTGGCAACCGCCGGGGGTCACCGCGCCGCTGGCCGCCCAGTTCCGCGCCCACCGCCCCGCCTGAGCCGCCCTGCTACCCCAGAATCAAAACCGCCCCCGCGAGATCCGCCGTCACCAGCGCCGCGCACGCCATCGGCGGCGCGAGTCCAACCCAGCCCCCGCGAAATCCACGGTCAGCGCCCCCAGGAATCAGCCCCCAGGCACCACCAGCGACGCGAGACGAACCCCGGCCCCGCGGGATCCGCCAACGCGCCGGAACAATCCCAGGCCCGCCGCCGGTCGCGCGTGGCCGCTCACTGCGGGCGGATGTCCGTCCGCAGTGGATGGTCCGGCGGGATCTCCACCAGCACGATCGACGTCCCGTCCGGGTCGGAGATGCGCGCCTCGTCCAGGCCCCACGGCTCGCGGCGGGCCTCGCGGTCCGGCACGACCCCGCGTTCGGCCAGCTCGTCCAGCGTGGCTTTGAGGTCGCGGACCTGGAACCACAGCTCCACGTCCGGGCTGGTGCCCTTCTCGCCGCGGCCGACGACCTCCAGGTAACCCTGGCCGGTGAAGAACACGGTCCCCCCGGGGAACGTGCGGTAGATGGCCAGGCCGAGCACGTCCCGGTAGAACGCCGTGGTCTTCTCGGGGTCGCGGGGGTGGATCAGCACCCGGCTGCTCAGGACGTCCATACCTCCTGCCTACCCCACCTGGTCAGGAAGCCGCAATCGCGGCAATTCCGGCCAGGACGACGACCGAGCCGACCAGGCGGCGCACCGGGTGCGGCTCGCGCAGCACGAGCCAGGCCGCGATCCCGCCCAGCACGATGCTCACCTCACGCGCGGGCGCGACCAGGCTGACCGGCGCCATGCGCATCGCGTAGAGCACGAGCACGTAGGCGACCGGCGACAGCACCCCGACGGCCACCGCCTCCCGCCAGTGCGCCCGCCACAGCGCGCCGATCCGCCCGTCCGCCCGCACGGCCGTGGGCGCGAGCAGCAGGCTCTGCAGCACCGCGCCGGCGGCGAAGTAGGTCAGCGGCGGGACGGCGAGGGCGTTGACGGCATGGTCGTCCCAGAGCGTGTAGGCCGCGATGGTGACGCCGGTGAGCAGCCCGTAGAAGACCCCGGCCCGGCGGGCGCGGGCGTCCGCCGCCGAGCGCGAGCCGAGCCCGATCACCAGCACCCCGGTCACGACGAGCAGGGCGCCGGCGAGCCCGAGCCACCCGGGCCGCTCGCCGAGCAGGACGACCGCCGCGAGCACCGACAGCAGTGGCCCGCTCCCCCGCGCCAGCGGGTAGACGACGGACAGGTCGCCGACGCGGTAGCCGCGCTGCAGCACGATGCCGTAGGCGATGTGGAACATCGCGGTCAGCAGCGCCGCGGGCAGCCAGGTCCACTGTGGATGCTGCCCCTCGATCACCAGCGCCACGACCGCGACCGGTGCGCAGACCACCGCCGAGACGGTGTAGTAGAGGAAGACGAACCGGGCCCCGTCGTCGACCCGCTTGGCGGCGAGGTTCCACCCGGCGTGCACGACGGCGGCGACGAGGACGAGCCCGAGCGCCGTGCCGTTCACCTGCAGCCTCCCCAGCCAGTGCGAGTGCCACCGTAGCGCCCTGCTAACCTTGTCGGTCGTTGCCGTGCGGCATTCCGCCAGGGAGGAAACCCGCACGCCGGGGCCGGTACAGCGCGGCAGCGAAGCCACCGACAGATCGAAGGAGCGCCTTCATGGCCAACATCAAGTCCCAGATCAAGCGCATCAAGACCAACGAGAAGGCGCGCCAGCGCAACCAGTCGGTCAAGTCCTCGGTGAAGACCGCGATCCGCAAGTTCCGCGAGGCCGCCGAGGCGGGCGACAAGGCCAAGGCCGTCGAGCTGCAGCAGGCTGCCGCTCGCGCCCTGGACAAGGCCGCCAGCAAGGGCGTCATCCACGCGAACCAGGCCGCCAACAAGAAGTCGGCGATGGCCAAGCGCGTCAACCAGCTCTGAGCTTGATCTTCCGAGGGGCGGGCATCCAGCAGGGTGCCCGCCCTTCTGCCGTCCAGGGGTGCCGGGTTCGCGAGTGACGGGACTTGAACCCGCAACTCCCTACACGCTCGGCTCCGGCGGCCGCACAGCCATTGGCGCAGCAGGCGCCAGCCCCTCACCCGGACCCGCCGGTCAGCGAACTCACGCTCGTTCCGAGCGATGATGAGCCCGCCCCACCCCACACCAAGCAACCGCAGTCCGACTCGCGCACCGAACTCAGCGCTCGTCCCGAACGCCGAAACCTTCCCCACCCCACCGCGCCCCGCTTCCAGGAGCCGAACGGCCGCGGCCCGACCGCGGCGCTGAACTCAGCGCTTGTCGCGGGCGGCGGCGAGTTCCAGGACGGCCCGTTCGAGCGCGTAGGCCGGGTCCGCGGCCTGACCCTTGACCTCGGCGTTCACCCGCGCCACCACGGCCATCGCGTCGGCCAGTCCGGCCTGCGTCCACCCGCGGGACTGCCCCTGCGCCTTGCGGATCTTCCACGGCGGCATGCCCAGCTCACCGGCCATCTGGTTCGGGTTGCCGCGGCCGGCCGCCGACACGCGGGCGATGGTGCGGACGGCGTCCGCGAGGGCGTCGGCGATCAGGACGTGCGCCACGCCGATCTGGAGCGCCCACCGCATCGCTTCGAGCGCCGCTCCGCGCTCGCCCGCGACGGCCTTTTCCGCGACCGCGAAGCCCGTCACGTCCGCGCGGCCCCGGTGGTAGCGGCGTACGGCTTCCTCGTCGACCCGGCCGCCCGAGTCCGCCACCAGCTGTGACGCCGCCGCGGCCAGCTCTCGCAGGTCGGATCCGACGGCATCGATCAACGCGGCCACCCCGGCCGGGTCGATCTTGCCGCCGGCCTGCCGCACCTCGTTGCGGACGAACGACTCCCGATCGGCCGGCCGGGTGATCTTCGGGCATTCGGTGACCTGGGCGCCGGCCTTGCGCAGCGCCGCGGGCAGCGACTTGGCCGCCTTGCTGCGGCCGCCGCCGGTGTGCACGACGACCAGGACGACACCGTCGGCAGGCATCTTCGCGTAGGCGAGCACCGCGTCGGCCAGCTCCTGGCCGATGTCCTGCGCGCCTTCCAGCACGATGACCCGTCCCTCGCTGAACAGCGACGGGCTGACCAGCTCGGCCAGGCCGGGCGGCGTGAGATCGGACACCCGGACCTTCGTCAGCTCGGCCGTCGCGTCCTCCCTGCGTGCCTGTTCCAGGGCGGCGCGGACGGCGCGCTCGACGAGCAGCTCCTCTTCGCCGAGCACGAGCTGCAGGGGGGCGGAGGTGGTTGCCGGCGCGGTCACGGTTCAGATCCTCCCACGGACCACCGACAGCTCCGGAGCGTGATGAAACCCGCAGGGGCATGGCGTGCTCCGAGCGTGGTGCCGTATGTTGTCAACCAGGCATCGCGCGAGCGCGACAGCCACCACAACCGAATACCGCTCATCCAGAGGGGCAGAGGGAACGGCCCGACGAAGCCCCGGCAACCGGCGTCAGCCTGTCATCTCGATTCCGCGAGGTAGCTGACGATCACGGTGCCAATTCCGGCCCGCGTCAGCGGGGCAGATGAGGAAAGGAACCTCGCGATGACTGCAGCCCTCGATTCGACCACCACCCGTCGCACCGTCGACCTCGGTCCGGCCGTGGAACTGGTCTCCAAGGAAGAGGGCCACCGCCAGCCGCTCGCCCCGGAGTTCGTCTCCGCCGAGGACTTTTCGCCGCTGGAGGTCGCCTACGACTTCGGTCGTGTCCGCCGCGAGGACATCGAGGCGGGGCCGCGCAACATCTGGCGCTACAAGCGGCTGCTGCCGGTGCCCTCGAACGTCGAGGAGATCCCGAACACCGAGCCCGGCTGTACCAGGCTGGTGAAGGCCGACCGGCTCGCCAAGGCTCTCGGTGTGAAGAGCCTGTGGGTCAAGGACGACACCGGCAACCCCACCCACTCGTTCAAGGACCGCGTCGTCGCCGTCGCGCTGGCCGCGGCTCGCGAGTTCGGGTTCGACACCCTGGCCTGCCCCTCCACCGGCAACCTGGCTAACGCCGTCGCCGCGGCCGCGGCCCGCGCCGGCTGGCAGTCCGTGGTGCTGATCCCCTCCTCGCTCGAGCGCGCCAAGGTGCTGACCACCGCGGTCTACGACGGCAACCTGATCGCTGTCGACGGCAACTACGACGACGTCAACCGCCTCGCCACCGAGCTGGCCGCCGAGCACGAGAACTGGGCGTTCGTGAACGTCAACGTCCGCCCCTACTACTCCGAGGGCTCGAAGACGCTCGCCTACGAGGTCGCCGAGCAGCTCGGCTGGCGGATCCCCGAGCAGATCGTCGTGCCGATCGCCTCGGGCTCCCAGCTGACCAAGGTGGACAAGGGCTTCCGCGAGTTCGCCAAGCTCGGCCTGGTCGACGACACCCCGTACAAGGTGTTCGGCGCGCAGGCCGCCGGCTGCTCGCCGGTGTCCGCGGCGTTCCGCAACGGCCACGACGTGGTGCAGCCGGTCAAGCCGGACACCATCGCCCGCTCGCTCGCAATCGGCAACCCGGCCGACGGCCCCTACGTGCTCGACACGGTTCGCCGCACGGGCGGCGCGATCGAGGACGTGACCGACGAAGAGGTCGTCGAGGGCATCCGCCTGCTCGCCCGCACCGAGGGGATCTTCACCGAGACCGCCGGTGGTGTCACCGTCGCGACGGCGAAGAAGCTCATCGAGGCGGGCAAGATCGACCCGGACGCCGAGACCGTCCTGCTCATCACCGGTGACGGCCTGAAAACCCTGGACGCCATCGAGAACGAGGTCGGCCCGAAGGCGACGGTCCCGCCGTCGGCGGCGGCCGTGCACAAGGCCCTGGGCCTCTGACGGGTCCCGGGTCTCTGCCAGGCCCGGCGCCTCTGATCAAGGTTCCACCTCACTTTCCCCGGCGAACGACCGCCGGTCCGGTCTGGTCGGGGATCACCGCGGTGTCGCCGTCGGTGTCCGTGCGGGCGATGAGCGCACCGTCCGCGGTCAGGGTGTCGAGCGTCGTCCGGTTCGGGTGGCCGTAACGGTTGCCCGAACCGACGCTCACCAGCGCCAGCCGCGCGGACACCGCGGCCAGGAACTGGGGCAGCGAGAACCTGCTGCCGTGGTGCGGCACCTTCAGGATCTCGGCGTGCAGATCCGTTCCGGCGGCCAGCAGGTCGGCTTGTGCGGCGAGTTCGACGTCGCCGGTCAGCAGCACGCTGCCGGCCGGTGTGCGGGCTCGTAGCACCACCGAGCTGTTGTTGATCTGTGTGCCGTCGTCGTCCTCCCCTTCGGACACGTATCTGGGTCCCAGCACTTCGAGGCTCAGCGCCGGCCACTCGAGCCGCCGGCCGAGGTCCAGTTCGAGCAGCGGGACCCGGTGGCGGGCCGCGATCTGACCGGCCTGCCGCCACGCCCAGCCGGGCTGCCGCCCGGGCCCGACCGCGATCGCGCCCACCGAGCGTCCCTCGAACACCGAGTCGAGTCTGCCGACGTGGTCGGCGTGCAGGTGGCTCAGCACCACCAGCGGCACCCGCTCGATGCCCAGCCGGTCCAGACACCGGTCGGCCGGCCCCGGCTCGGGCCCGGCGTCCACCACCACCGCCCGTCCGGGCTCACCGGTGGCCAGCACGAGGCTGTCGCCCTGACCGACGTCACAGGCGACCACCGCCCATCCCGGTGGCGGCCAGCCGGGTGCGATCACCTTGCCCGGGACGACGAGCAGCAGCACCCCGGCCAGCACGAGCGCCAGCAGCACCCGCAAGCGCCGACGGCGCAGTGCCAGAACCACGGCGATGGCGACCACCAGCGCGAGAAACCCGCCCCACCAGCCGCTGGGCCACGCCAGCACCGCACCGGGCACCTCCGACGCCCGCCGCGCCACGAGAATCAACCAGCCCGCCTCAGGCCCGGCCAGCCGGACGACCAACTCACCTCCGGCAGGCCACGCGGTCGCGACGACCGTCGCGAGCACCCCGAACACGGTCGCCGGCGCGACCACGGGCGCGGCCAGCACGTTCGCCGCCACGCTGACCAGGCTGAGCTGCCCGGCCATGCCGGCCACGACAGGCGCTGTCACGACGAACGCCGCCGCCGGAACCGCCAGCCCTTCGGCGAAGCCCGGCGGAACGCCGCGCCGCTGAAGGCTCTCCGCCCACCGCGGCGCCAGGAGCACCAGCCCGGCCGTCGCGATCACCGACAGCGCGAAGCCGAAGCTGACGGCCATCGCCGGGTCCCACGCCACGAGGACGCAGGTCGCGGCTGCCAGTGCGGGGACGACTGAGCGTTCCCGCCCCAGCGCCAACGCCAGCAGGGCAATCGCGCCCATGACTCCCGCCCGCAGGACGCTCGGCTCCCCGCCCGCCAGGACCACGAACCCGGCCAGTGCCGCCCCGGACAGCGCCGCGGACAACCGTGGTCCTGACCGCAACAGCCGTAACAGCAGCAGCACAGCGCCGCACACGATCGCGACGTTGGACCCGCTGACCGCCATCAGGTGCGTGAGGCCAGCGTCGGTGAACTCGCGGTCGAGCCGTTCGGACAGCCCGCTCGTGTCGCCCACGACGAGCCCCGGCACCAGCCCGGCCTGCTCCTCGGGCAGGACCGCGCACGCGTTGCGGAGCGCCTCACGCATCGATTCCGCGGCGCGCTGCCACCAGGGCGCCTCCGTAGCTTCCACGGGCGGCCCGCGAACGTGAACCGCGGCCACGGTCAGGTCAGCGTCCCGCGGCGGGGCCAGCTCGCCGCTCGCGGTGACCTCCTGACCCGGAATGATCTCGCTCCACGTCGCGAACGGCGCGAGCAGCGCGACCCGTCCGGTCGAGACCACCGGCTCAGCGTGACGTTCCGCGTGCAGGACGTCGGCCACGATCACCACTGACCTCGGCCCGGCCTGCTGATCTGCATACCCGGCCGACCGCACGGGTTTCGGACGTTCCGTCACCAGCACCCGCAGGGTCACCTCCGTGCCCCGCTGCGCGAGGCCGTGAAGCGGGTCGCGCTCCGCCCGGTTCAACCGGAGGCCGAGCGGACCGGCGAGCAGGAGACCGGCCACGAGCAGCGCCGCCGCGCCCGCCCACCAGCGCGACCGGGCCGGGCGCAGCTTGATCAGCAGCCCCAGGGACACCAGCACCGCCGCGGCGCCGCACGCCAGAGCCAGCCACCACGTCCACAACAGTCCGAGCAGCGCTCCGAGCCACAGCGACAACGCGGCCGGCACCAGGCGAAAGTCGTGCCGGACAACGGGTTCCGTGATCACGAGACCGTCACCTGCTCTCGCAGCCGGGACAGTCGTGTCTCGCCGATGCCCTCGACCTCACGCAGCTGGTCGATCGACCTGAACGACCCGTGTTTCGTGCGCCAGTCGATGATGCGCTGGGCGGTGACCTCGCCGATCCCCGGCAGGGCGTCGAGTTGCTCGGCGCTGGCCGTGTTCAGGTCGACGAGCGCGGGGGCGCCGCCGCTCTCGGCCGGCTGCTGCACGCCGGCAGGCGGCGGGATGCCGACGTAGATCTGCTCGCCGTCGGACAACTTGCGCGCGAGGTTCAGCGCCGTGACGTCGGTACCCTCGATCGCGCCGCCTGCCGCGCGGAGGGCGTCCGCCACCCGCGCACCGCCGGGGACCGTGACGAGCCCGGGGTTCCGGACCTTGCCGACCACGCTGATCACCAGCGAACTGTCGGCGACCCGGCTGGCCGATGCGCTGACCGGCGCGGGCCGGTCCGGCGCCGCGGGCAGCACCGGCGCGCGTTCGACGGGCGGACTACCACCGAGGAGCGCGATCGACGTTCCGACGAGCACCAGGACGCCGACCAGGGCCAGCAGCACCGTGGTCAGGCGCCGCCGCTGAGGGCTGCCGGTGAGCGACTCGGGCACCCAGCGCTCGACCAGCCGCCCGACGGCACCCGGCGGCCCGGTGTCGCGGTCGGCCGCGAGGGCCTGACCGGCGAGCTGCTCGAGCCGGCGGTTGACGGGAATGCCCGGCGATTCCGGGGCTGATCGTTCGAACACGCATTCGACGCTAGGGGGCGCGGAGAGGATGGAGAAGTGGGAATCGGGAAGGCTGTGGACAAGTGGGGGTCTGTGGACAAGTGGCGCGTTCTGCCGCCGAGCCAGGGTTTTCTGTCGGTGGCGTATGGCAACGTGGAAGGGTTTGGACGCCAGACCCAAAGCGCTTGCGCGAAAAGGGTTCCTGAGTCCCCGGGAAGCTCAGCGGCTTCCAGGACCGCCTGGATTCCGTTGCACGACAACGCCGACGACGCCCGGCCCGGTGTGCGCGCCGATCACCGCACCCAGTTCCGACACCACGCAACCCTCGACGACGGTCAACCGCTCCTCGATGCGGTTCGCCAGTTCCACCGCCCGCTGCGGCGAAGCGAGGTGGTGCACGGCGACCTCGACCGGCTCCCCCCGCGCGGCCTCCTCCGCGAGCTCGACCAGGCGCGCGGTGGCGCGGTTCATCGTGCGCACCTTCTCCAGCGGCTGGATCCGGCCGTCGTCCAGGTGCAGCACCGGTTTCATGGCCAGCGCGGTGCCCAGCAGCGCCGCCGCCGCGCCGATGCGGCCGCCCCGCCGCAGGTACTCCAAGGTCTCGACCACGAACAGGGTCTCCGAGCAGTGCACCGCCGCCGTCGCGGCCGCTTCCACCTCGGCCGCCGACGCGCCGGCCGACGCCGCGCGAGCCGCGTGCAGCGCCGCGAACCCCAGCGCCATGGCGGTTCCCCGCGAGTCGACGACCCGCACCAGGTCCGGCCCGACCTCCTGCGCGGCCAGCACCGCGGACTCCCAGGTCCCGGAGATCTCGCTGGACAGGTGGATCGACACGACCGAGTCCGCGCCCGCCTCCAGCGCTTCGCGGAAGGCCGCGGCGAACTCACCGGGCGTCGGGCGCGAGGTGGTCACGATCCGGCGCTGGCCCAGCGCCTCGGCGAGCGCCGCCGCCCCCACCTCGACACCGTCGAGCGCGGCGACCCCGTCGATCAGGACGTGCAGCGGGACGACGCGCAGGGCGTGGCGCTCGGCGAAGCCCTCGGGCAGATGGGCGGTGGAATCCGTGATGACGGCAACCGGCACGACGGTCAGCCTACGTGCCGGCAGGCGATTCGCCGGGGGCCAGGAGCGGACCGATCAGCGCGGCCATCGCCTTGCCCACGAGCGCGTGCCCCTCCCAGCCCCAGTGCATGCCGTCCGGGTTGCCGCGACCGCTCAGGACGTGCTCCCCCACGACCTCGGCCAGGTTCAGCAACGGCACGTCCACCCGCCGCGACCAGGCGGCGATGGCGGCCGCCGTCTCCTCCCGGCCGGTGTGCACGTTGCCGTAGGACGACGCGCGGTGGACGCTCGGCAGGACGGCCACGATCGGCAGCTCCGGCCGCAGGATGCGCAGCGCGTAGACCGCCCGGTCGAGGTAGTGCACGGTCAGCTTCGCGGGCAGGACCCGCGGGCGGCCGCGCATCGCGACCGCCAGCCGCGGCTGGGCGGCCAGGTACGCCTTGCGGACGGCGCGGCGGAGCCCGGACGGCCGCAGGTACCGCAGGCCGCCGCGCAGGTAGGTCGGCAACGGCGACGGCAGCGTGTCCATGCTCCCCACGGCCAGCACCACGACGTCGGCGTGCTTCAAATCGGCCCACACCCGGGGGTCGCCGATCATGGCCCACCACGCGTCGCGCGCCGTCCAGCCCGCGGACGCCACGAGCTCCGCGCTGCCGCCGAGAGTCGCGGCGGCGATGTTCGGCCACAGTCGCGGCTCGTCGGCCGCGCAGGGGCTCTCCGGGCCCTGGAAACTCAGCGAGTCCCCGAAGACCAGCAGCCTCGGCATCTCAGCCGAGCATTCCGGCGTTGTAGGCGTGCAGCCGCCAGCGGCCGTCGCGCAGGCCCAGCTCGACCCAGTGGCAGTTGCCGATCCCGCCGAGCTGCGGCCACGCCTCGACCGGCAGGTCCAGCAACTTGCCGGTGAGGGCCGTGATCAGGCCGCCGTGCGCGGCCAGCAGCACGGTCTCACCCGGGTCGTCGCCGGCCAGCAGGTCGCTGACGACCTCGGAGGCGCGCTCGGCGACCTCGACGCGGGACTCGCCACCCGGGGGCGCCCAGGTGGCGTCCACGCGCCAAATGGCGCGGTCGCCGGGCCAGCCCTCGTCGACCTCGGCGCCGGTCAGCCCCTGCCACTCGCCGAGGTGGGTCTCCCGCAGGCGCTTGTCGATGCGCAGCGGCACCCCGATCGCCTCGGTGAGCACGGTCGCGGTGTCCATCGCCCGGTGCAGGTCGGACGAGATGACCAGGTCGGGCTCGAAGCGGGCGAGCGCGGGCGCGGCGAAGCGGGCCTGGTTCCAGCCCACCTCGGTGAGCGCCGAGTCCAGGTGGCCCTGCATGCGGCCGGCGGCGTTGTAGTCGGTCTCCCCGTGACGCCACAGCACGAGGCGCCGGAAACTCACGAGGCGTCCCCGGCGTCGACGGCCTCGGCGAGCCCGTCGACCTCGATGCGGGGGCAGTCCTTCCACAGCCGCTCGATGCCGTAGAACGAGCGCTCCTCGTCGTGCTGGACGTGCACCACGACGTCGACGAAGTCGAGCAGGACCCAGCGGCCCTCGCGCGCACCCTCGCGGCGGACCGGCTTGTGCCCGGCCTCCCGCAGCTTCTCCTCGACGTTGTCCACGATGGCCCCCACCTGGCGCTCGTTGGGCGCCGAGGCGATGACGAACACGTCGGTGATGACGAGCTGCTCGGAGACGTCCAGCACCACCACGTCGGTGGCCTTCTTGTCCGCGGCGGCGTGCGCCGCCACGGTCGCGATGTCACGTGCCTGGGACGTCGCTGCCACTCCTGTGCTCCCTCATCCTGAGACCGTCGGTCCACCGAGGGTACCTGCCGCCGTCCACGGCCCCGGCGGCGTGTCAGGCAGGCTTGCGGTACAGCCCGCGCTTGTCGATGTACCGGACGACGCCGTCGGGCACCAGGTACCAGATCGGTTCGCCGTGCTCGACGCGTTCGCGGCAGCCGGTCGAGGAGATGGCCATCGCGGTCACCTCGACCAGGCTCACCTTGCCGCTGGGCAGGTGGTGGTCGTTGAGCTTGTACCCGGGCCTGGTGACGCCGATGAAGTGCGCGAGGGTGAACAGCTCGTCGGCGTTGTGCCAGGTCAGGATCTGTTCCAGCGCGTCGGCGCCGGTGATGAAGAAGAGCTCGTCCTCGGGGTACTCGGCCTTGAGGTCACGCAGGGTGTCGACGGTGTAGGTCTCGCCGCCGCGGTCGATGTCCACCCGGCTCACCGAGAAGACCGGGTTGGAGGCGGTGGCGATGACGGTCATGAGGTAGCGGTCCTCGGCCCTGGTGACCTGCCTGCCGGACTTCTGCCACGGCTGGCCGGTCGGCACGAAGATCACTTCGTCGAGGTCGAACCGGGACTGCACCTCACTGGCCGCGACGAGGTGGCCGTGGTGGACGGGGTCGAACGTGCCGCCCATGACCCCGATTCGGCGTGGTGACATGAACGGATCGTAGAAGCGCGAGTGCGCGGGTACTGCCCCGCTCCCCGGTAACAGCACCCGCGCACTTCGCTCCGCCGGGGGTTCGAGGGGAACCTCCGGAGGCGCCGGCGAACCCGCAAGTGAACCCCGACAGCTAGGAGACTCGGCCGTTCGGGTGTCCTGATGCGGACATTCGCTGTGTCTTGCGTCACATTACTCGACGACTGGTCCACTCGTGCGGTACTCGGCTCGGTTTCGTCGCAGCCTTCGGGTAGACGTTGACCCGTGGACCTTCACCTCCTGCGCGAACGCGCCGAAACGCTGCTCCGGGCACTGGCCGGAGAGGGCGCGACCCTGCGCGACGACCAGTGGACAGCCATCGAGGCACTGGTCGCCCACCACCGGCGCGCCCTCGTCGTGCAGCGCACCGGCTGGGGCAAGTCGGCCGTGTACTTCCTGGCCACCGCGCTGCTACGCGAGCGAGGAGCGGGTCCGACGGTCATCATCTCGCCGCTGCTGGCGTTGATGCGCAACCAGATCGCGGCGGCCGGGCGGGCAGGCATCCACGCGGCGACGATGAACTCGGCCAACCAGCAGGAGTGGGACGACGTGCAGGCGCGCATCGCCGCCGGCGAGATCGACGTGCTGCTGGTGAGTCCGGAGCGGCTGAACAACCCCGACTTCCGCGACACGGTGCTGCCCAAGCTGACCACCACGGCCGGCCTGCTGGTCGTCGACGAGGCCCACTGCATCTCCGACTGGGGTCACGACTTCCGGCCGGACTACCGCCGCCTGCGCACGCTGCTCGCGGGGCTGCCTGAGGACGTGCCCGTGCTGGCGACCACGGCCACCGCCAACGACCGGGTGGTCACCGACGTCGCCGAACAGCTCGGGCTCGGCCAGGGCGGGGACACGCTGGTGCTGCGCGGCCCGCTCGACCGGGAGAGCCTGCACCTCTCGGTCGCGAAGCTGCCCACCCCGCAGGCGCGGCTCGCGTGGCTGGCGGACCGGCTCGGCGAGCTGCCGGGGTCCGGGATCATCTACACGCTCACCGTCGCCGCCGCGCACGACATCGCGGAGATGTTGCGGGAGCGCGGGTTTCCGGTCACGGCGTACACGGGCAAGACCGAGCCGGCCGATCGCGAGGCTGCCGAGGACGACCTGCTCGCCAACCGGGTCAAGGCACTCGTGGCGACGTCGGCGCTGGGCATGGGGTTCGACAAGCCCGACCTCGGTTTCGTCGTCCACGTCGGGGCGCCGTCCTCGCCGATCGCCTACTACCAGCAGGTCGGCCGTGCCGGCCGTGGCGTGCGCCGGGCCGAGGTGATCCTCCTGCCGGGCGCGGAGGACGCCGAGATCTGGCGGTACTTCTCGTCTCTCGCGTTCCCGGACGAGCAGCGCGTCAACCAGGTGCTGAACGCGCTCGCCTACGCCGACCGGCCACTGTCGACGGTGGCGCTCGAGCCGATGGTCGAACTGTCCCGGTCGCGGCTGGAGATGGTGCTGAAGGTGCTGGACGTGGACGGCGCGGTGCGGCGCGTCAAGGGCGGCTGGGAGGCGACGGGGCAGGACTGGCACTACGAGCGCGAACGGTACGAGCGTGTCGCCGAAGCGCGGCGGGCGGAACAGCAGGCGATGCTGGAGTACCAGGCCACCCCTTCGTGCCGGATGGAGTTCCTGCGCCGTCAGCTCGACGACCCGTACGCCGAGCCGTGCGGCCGGTGTGACAACTGCACGGGCGAGCATCGGGACGTCACCGTTTCGGCGGAGGCGGTCGAACAGACCGACGAGCGACTCCGGCGGCCCGGGGTCGAGGTGAGCCCGCGTCGCCAGTGGCCGACGGGCATGGCGTCGCTCGACGTGCCGCTCTCCGGGCGGATCGGGAAGGGCGAGCTGGCCGAGCCGGGACGCACACTCGGACGGCTGACGGACGTCGGATGGGGCGGGCCGTTGCGCGAGCTGGTCGGCGAGCGGGCCGCCGACGGCGAGGTGCCGGACCGCATTTTCCAGGCCTGCGTTCAGGTTCTGGCGTCCTGGCGGTGGGAGCAGAGGCCGGTGGCCGTGGTGGCGATGCCCTCCGCGACCCGGCCGCGCCTGGTACACGACCTGGCGAGCCGACTGGCGCAGATCGGACGACTGCGTTTCCTCGGCGCACTGGAGAGCCGGGGCGGGCGTCCACGCCGGGCGAACAGCGCGCAGCGGGTCGCGGACCTGTGGCAAACGCTTGCGGTGCCGGGTGCACTGGCCGCGGAGTTGTCCGGGGTGGACGGCCCAGTGTTGCTTGTGGACGATCTCGTGGACACCGGCTGGAGCATGACGCTGGCCGCCCGGCTCCTACGGCAGGGCGGGGCGCCTGCGGTGCTGCCGTTCGCGCTGGCGAGCACGAACTGAAGGGAGGGGATTGACGGGGGATTCGTGATCGCGGCGCCCAGCCTTCGGGACCGGGGCGGCTTCGCAACCGATTGACCGCCAACGTCTACCGGACAGCGAGCTGAGCACGGCGCATCGCCCAACCGCAGCCTCACAGGCGGTTGCGTTGGCCGGGCCGGGGCCGCACGGTGCACGCCACCGGTGCTGGCTGGCCAGACCAGTTGCCCCGACAACATGCCTCGCCCGGCGGCACGACCGGCCCGGCGGCACGGCCCGTGCGGAGGCACGGCTCGCCGGGGTGCCCGGCTCGCCCCGGTGCGGCTCGCCCGGCGGCACACCGCTCGGCGGCACACCGGCTCGGCGGCACCGCCCGTGCGGAGGGACGGCTCGCCCGGGCGCACGGCTCGCTTGGCGGCTCGGCCCACCGGGCGCCCCCGGCTGGCGAGGCGGTACGGCTCGCTCGGCAGCACTTCGGGCAGGACGGCCCTACAGGGCAAGCGGCAAGACTCGCCCGTCGCACGGTTGGCCCAGTCGCCCTGCGAGCCGGACGGCCTGCCGGCCAAGCGACAAGCTCGCCGCCAGGCCTCGCGGGCCGAGCGGCGTCCGGGGCAAGCGGCGGGGCTCGCCCGGGCCTCGCTGGCCGGACCGCCTGCACGGCACGCGGCAAAGCCCGCCCCGAGGCCTCGCGGGCCAAGCAGCCTGCGGGGCAGACGGCGCAACTCGCGCGCGACGGCCATGGGCCGAACGGCCAGCACGGCAAGCGGCAAAGCCCGCCCCCGGGGCCTCGCGGGCCAAGCAGCCTGCGGGGCAGACGGCGCAACTCGCGCGACGGCCATGGGCCGAGCGGCCAGCACGGCAAGCGGCGGGGCTCGGCCTGGCGGGGGCCGCCGGGGGGCCGCGCGTGGGGCGCGGCGGTGTGGGGTGCGTCGGCCACGTGGGTGTCACTTCGACCCGCCCCGGGGAGAAAAGCACAGGTCAGCACGTTTCCGGCAGAAAAGAATCTTTCGGTCGCGGCCGAGGTGTGGCATTGTCCGACCCCATCGGGTGAACGTGGAGGTGCGCCATGGTCGAGTCGAAGGTGGGCACAGAAGTCCGGCACCGGCTGCCCGTCCGGAAGTTGTTCGCGGCCAGCGTCGGCAACGCGCTGGAGTGGTTCGACTGGACGATCTACGCGACGTTCAGCATCTACTTCGCCACCGCGTTCTTCCCCGCGGGCAACGATCTGCTCGCCCAGATCAACACGTTCGCCACCTACGCGCTCGCCTTCTTCTTCCGGCCCCTCGGCGGCCTGCTGCTCGGCCGGTTCGCCGACGTGCGCGGTCGCAAGCCGGCCATGATTCTCACCATCACGCTCATGGCGGGCGGCTCCATCGTCATCGCGATCCTGCCCACCTTCCAGCAGGTCGGCTGGCTCGCACCGATCCTGCTGCTCCTCGCGCGCATCGCGCAGGGGCTGTCCCTCGGGGGCGAAGTGTCCAACGCCTCCGCCTACCTCGGTGAGATCGCCCCGCCGAAGTGGCGTGGGCGCTACTCGTCCTTCTTCTACATCTCCACCGGCTCCGCGGTGCTGCTCGCGTCCGTGCTCGGGTTCGTCCTCGCCCGCACCATGGACAAGGCCGCCATGAGCTCCTACGGCTGGCGCATCCCGTTCCTGCTCGGCGGTGTCCTCGGCATCGTCGGGCTGTGGCTGCGCCGCAGCCTCTCCGAGACCGAGCAGTTCGAGCAGAACAAGGGCCGCGCGCAACGCGTCCGCCGCCCGCTGCTGACCACCCTGCGCGAACACCCCAAGGCCGTCGGCCAGCTCGTCGGCATCACGATGCTCTCGACGCTGTGCTACTACACGTTCTTCAGCGCCCTCACGCCGTTCGCGGTGAAGACCCGCCACGCCAACGACGTCGACGTCTTCCTCGCGCTGTCCATCGGCACCGCGCTGTTCGTCGCGCTCCAGTACCCCTACGGCGCGCTCTCCGACCGCATCGGGCGCAAACCCCAGCTGTTCGCCTGGTCCGCGGCCACCGCGATCCTCATCGTGCCGCTGTCCACACTGGTCAAACCCGGCCTCGGCAACCTGCTCGTCGTCTTCTGCGTCGGCCTCGGGCTCTACGCCGCCCTGTCCAGCCTCGCGCCCGCGATCATGAGCGAACTGTTCCCCACCGAACTTCGCGGCCTCGGCATCGGCGCCTGGTACAACCTCACCGTCGCCGTGTTCGGCGGCACCGCGCCGCTGGTCATCAGCGCGCTCTCCGCGGCCGGGGCGTCGATCCTGTTCTTCTGGTACGTCGCGGCCGGCGCGGTGATCGCGTTCCTCGTGCTGCTCACCCTCCCCGAAACGAAGGGCACGGAACTGCGTTAACGGCGGAACGGCACCAGATCGTCGGCGTGCACGACCTCCCGGCGCTGCTCCTCCGGCAGCTCGTGGCTGGACCGGCCGATCAGCTCGGGCAACTCCCCCGCGTCGAACGCCACCACACCACGGGCCACCACACGCTGCGCCGGGTCGACCAGCTCCACCACGTCACCCGCCTCGAAATCACCGTCCACACCGGTGATCCCCGCGGCCAGCAACGACCGGCGGCGCCGCACGACCGCGGCCACCGCACCGTCGTCGAGGTGCAGGCGCCCCCGCGTGCCGGCCGCGTACCCGAGCCAGAACCGGCGCGCGGACAGCCGGCTGTCGGCCGCTCGGAAAGCGGTCCCGACCTCGGCCGTGGACAACGCGCGCGAAGCATCCGACGCCGCGGCCAGCAGCACCGGGATCCCCGCCGACGCGGCCGTGCGCGCGGCGGCCAGCTTGGACACCATCCCGCCCGTACCGAGCCCCGAACTGGACATGCCGACGGCGATGCCCTCCAGATCCGCCGGGCCGGTCACCTCGGCGATGCGCCGCGTCGAACCGGACCGCGGATCCCCGTCGTACAGACCGTCCACATCGGACAACAGCACCAGGGCGTCCGCGCCGATCAGGTGCGCCACCAGCGCCGCCAGGCGGTCGTTGTCGCCGAACTTGATCTCCTCGGTGGCCACCGTGTCGTTCTCGTTCACCACCGGCACCGCGCCCAGCGCCAGCAGGCGCGAGAACGTCCGCTGCGCGTTGCGGTAGTGCGCGCGGCGCACCACGTCGTCGGACGTGAGCAGCACCTGGCCCACCGTCAGCGCGTACCGGCCGAACGACTCGGCGTAGGCGTGCGCGAGCTGCAATTGGCCGACACTCGCCGCGGCCTGCTGGGTCGCGAGGTCCCGTGGCCGCTTGCCGAGCGCGAGCGGCGCCAGCCCGGCGCCGATCGCACCCGAGGACACCAGCACGATCTGGCTGCCCTGCGCGATCCGCGCCGCGATGGCGTCGACCAGCGCGTTCAGCCGCGTCACGTCGAGCCCGTCACCAGCGGTGGTCAGCGCCGACGAGCCGACCTTGACGACCAGCCGTTCCGCCGCCGCGACGGCTTTGCGGGCCACGCTCATCGTGCTGTCGAGTCCTCGTCCTCGGGCTGGTCCGGCCCGTCACGGCGGATGCGCCGGGCTTCCTTGCGCTCGGCGGCCGACACGCGGTTGTTCTGCTCCAGCCGCACGTCGGTGCCCCGGCCCGTCATGTGCGCCGCCACGCCCGGCGTGGAGGGCTCCCACTCGAAGGTGATGTTGCCGATCGTCACCGGGCAGCCCGGCTCGGCGCCGCGCTTGGCCAGCGCGTCTTCGACACCCAGCCGGTTGAGCCGGTCCGCGAGGTAACCCACGGCCTCGTCGTTGCCGAAGTCGGTCTGCCGGATCCACCGCTCGGGACGCGCGCCCCGCACGATGAAGCCCCCCGGCTCCTCCGGGTCCTCCTCGATGGTGAAGCCCGAGTCGTCGACCGCCACCGGCCGCAGCACGATCCGCGTCGGCTCCGCCTCCGGCTGCGCCGCCCGGTACTTCTCGACCTCCTTGGCCAACGCGAAGGTCAGTTCACGCAGGCCCTGGCGGGTCACCGTGGAAACCTCGAACACCGGCAGGCCACGCGCCTCGAACTCGCCACGCACCATCTCGGCCAGCTCGGCCGCGTCCGGCACGTCGATCTTGTTGAGCACCACGACCCGCGGGCGGGAGTCCAGCTCGCCGCCCAGCGCCGGGGTGTAGCGGGCCAGCTCGGCCTCGAGGGCGTCTACGTCGGACACCGGGTCACGGCCCGGGTCGTAGGTGGCGCAGTCGACGACGTGCACCAGCACCGCGCAGCGCTCGATGTGGCGCAGGAAGTCCAGGCCGAGCCCCTTGCCCTCGCTCGCGCCGGGGATCAGGCCGGGCACGTCGGCCATCGTGAACACGGTGTCGCCCGCGTTCACCACGCCGAGGTTCGGCACCAGCGTCGTGAACGGGTAGTCGGCGATCTTCGGCTTGGCCGCGGACAGCACCGAGATCAGCGACGACTTGCCGGCCGACGGGAAGCCGAGCAGGCCGGCGTCGGCGACCGAACGCAGCTCCAGGACGAGGCTGCGCTCCTCGCCGGGCTCGCCGAGCAGGGCGAACCCGGGCGCCTTGCGGGCCTTGGACGCCAGCGCCGCGTTGCCGAGGCCGCCGCGCCCGCCCTGGGCGGCGACGAACGTCGTGCCCGGACCGACCAGGTCCGCCAGGACCTCGCCGTCCTCGGACATCACGACGGTGCCGTCGGGCACCTTGAGTTCCAGGGTCTCGCCTGCCGCGCCCGCGCGGTGGCTGCCCTGGCCCTGGCGGCCGTTGGTGGCCTTGGCGTGGGGGTGGAAGTGGAAGTCGAGCAGCGTGTGCACGTTCGGGTCGACGACGAGTCGCACGTCGCCGCCGTTGCCGCCGTTGCCCCCGTCGGGGCCGCCGAGCGGCTTGAACTTCTCGCGGTGGATCGAGGCACAGCCGTGCCCGCCGTCGCCCGCGGCGACGTGGATCACCGCGCGGTCAACGAACCGGGACGCCATCGTGAAGCCTCTTCTCGTTTCTTCGGAGGGATATCAGCCATCTCCAGCAACAAGGGGCGGGACCGGATCTGTTCCGGGCCCGCCCCTCGCTGAAGGTGCTGGGTTGTCTAGCCGGACCCTCAGGCCTCGGCCGGGACGATGTTGACCGTCTTGCGGCCACGCTTCGCGCCGAACTCGACGGTGCCCGCCGCGAGGGCGAACAGCGTGTCGTCGCCGCCACGGCCGACGTTCAGGCCGGGGTGGAACTTGGTGCCGCGCTGGCGGACCAGGATCTCACCGGCGTTCACGAGCTGACCGCCGTAGCGCTTGACGCCGAGGTACTGGGGGTTGGAGTCGCGCCCGTTGCGGGAGCTGGACGCACCCTTCTTGTGTGCCATGGCTCCTGCAGCTCCTTACTTCGTGATTCCGGTGACCTCGACGCGGGTCAGCTTCTGACGGTGACCCTGCCGCTTGTGGTAGCCGGTCTTGTTCTTGAACTTGTGGATGCGGATCTTGGGACCCTTGGTCTGCTCGACGACCTTGCCGGTGACCGAGATCTTCGCGAGTGCTTCGGCATCCGCCGTGACATCGCTGCCGTCGACGTACAGCACGGCGGGGAAAGAGTGCTCGGTGCCCGGCTTGCCCTCGAGCTTCTCGACCTCGACGACGTCGCCGACGGCCACCTTGTACTGCTTGCCGCCGGTCTTGACGATCGCGTACGCCGACACGGAAGTCTCCTGCTAACTCGACAATGGGTGAGGGCTTGCGCCACGTCCCGCTGTGTGCGGTCCGGTGATCGCGCCATAGCCCGTCCGGGGACGGGCCGTCTTACAGGTTACGTGACGCCCCGGTGCCGGTTGACACCGGGGCTCACGTAGGTGGATCAGCTCTGGTCCGACGCGTGCACCGGGGGCCCGGCCGGGCGGGAGGCCGCGCGGCGCGGGCGCCGGCGGGCCGTCCTGGTGGCCGGGGTGGGCACGCTGACCTCGGGCGACGCCTCCTCCTGCCCGGTGGCTTCCGGGCTGGAGGTTTCCAGGGTGGGCGCCGGTCCGCCGGCCACGGGGCCGGCCGGGACGGTGGGGGCCTGCGGCTCGCCGGCGGCCTGGACGGGCTCCGGGGGCGCCGCGGGCCTGCGGGCGACGCGGCGGGTCCGGGCGCGGGAGGGCTTCGCCTGCTCCGCGGCGGGCTCACCGGCCTGAGGCTGCGCCGAGGTGGGCTCACCGGCCTGAGGGTGCGCCGAGGTGGGCTCGGGCGACGCCTGCTGGGCAGATTCGGCCTGGGCCGGCGCAGGCTGGGTCTGGGCCGAGGCAGTCTGCACCGACGCGGACCCGGCCGACGCAGGCTGGGCCGACGTGGGTTGGGCCGACGCAGGCTGGGCCGACGCAGGCTGGGCCGACGCAGGCTGGGCCGACGCAGGCTGGGCCGCGTTCTCGGAGCCAGTCGCGGACCGGTCCGTCCCGGACTGGGCCGCACCTTCCGGTGCGGCCGAAGCCGTGGCCGGAGGCTGCGCCTCCGAGCCGGCCGGCTCGGAGGGCTCGGCCTGCGCCACGGGCTGCCCCACGGCACCGGACTGACCCGTGGCACCGGACTGAGCCGTGGCACCGGACTGAGCCGTGGCAGCGGTCTGAGCCGTGGCAGCGGTCTGGGTCGCACCCGACTGGGCAGCACCCGACTCGTCAGCCGCGCTGGGCTGGGCCGCTGCGTCAGCCTGGTCGGTCGCGCTGGGCTCGGCCTGCGCCTCGGCCGGAGCCGGGGGCTGGGGCGCCGCCTCGGGCTGGACCGTCGCGTTCGGCTGGGTCTGGGCTTCGGGCTGGGCCGTCTCGGCGCGGGCCTTCCCACGGGAGCGGGACCGCCGCTCGGGGCGGTCACTGCCGGCCTTCTCCGCACCGGCCTTCTCCGCGCCGGTGTGCGCCTCGGCGGGGGTCGCCTCGGCCGGGGCCGCGCCGTTCTCCGCCTTCTCGCCGCCCTCGGTCTTCGTCGAGGCGATCTTCGCGGCCTTGGCCATGGCCTCGACGGCCGAGATCGTGCTCTCCCGCTGCACCGGCGACGGCTCGGGTGTCTTCTCCGCCTGCGGCTCCTCGACCTTGGCCCGGCCGCGCGACCGGCGCGAACCGCCGCCGCCACCGCCGTGCTGGTGCCCGCCGCCGTTGCCGCCGTTGCCCGACTTCACCGGCTCGGTCGAGAAGATGACGCCACGGCCCTTGCAGTGCTCGCACGTCGTGGAGAACGCCTCGAGCAGGCCGGTGCCGATCTTCTTGCGGGTCATCTGCACCAGGCCCAGCGAGGTGACCTCGGCGACCTGGTGACGCGTGCGGTCCCGGCCGAGGCACTCGGTCAGCCGCTTGAGCACCAGCTCCCGGTTGGACTCCAGCACCATGTCGATGAAGTCGATCACGATGATGCCGCCGATGTCGCGCAGCCGCAGCTGGCGCACGATCTCCTCGGCCGACTCCAGGTTGTTGCGGGTGACCGTCTCCTCGAGGTTGCCGCCCGAACCGGTGAACTTGCCGGTGTTGACGTCGATCACCGTCATCGCCTCGGTGCGGTCGATGACCAGGTAACCGCCAGAGGGCAGCCACACCTTGCGGTCCAGCGCCTTGGTGAGCTGCTCGTCGATGCGGTGCTCGGCCAGCACGTCTCCGGTGCCGACGTAGCGCTTGAGCCTGGGAGTCAGGTCCGGCGCGACGTGCTCGACGTAGGCGCGGATGGTCTCCCACGCCGTGTCGCCCTGGACCTCGAGCGAGACGAAGTCCTCGGTGAACAGGTCGCGGACCACCTTGACCAGCAGGTCCGGCTCCTCGTAGAGCATCACCGGGGCGGAGGACTTCTTGCCGGAGGTGGCCGCGTCGGCCTTCTCCTTGACGACCTCCCACTGCGCCTTCAGCCGCCGGACGTCGCGCTCCAGCTCCTCCTCGCTGATGCCCTCCGACGCGGTGCGGATGATCACACCGGCGTCCTCGGGGACGATCCGCTTGAGGATGTCCTTCAGCCGCCGCCGCTCGTTCTCCGGCAGCTTGCGCGAGATGCCGGTGGCGCCGCCCGAGGGCATGTAGACCAGGAAGCGGCCCGGCAGCGAGATCTGGGTGGTCAGCCGGGCGCCCTTGTGCCCGACCGGGTCCTTGGTGACCTGCACCAGCACGTTGTCGCCGGTGGACAGGGCCTGCTCGATCTTGCGGGACTTGCCCTCCAGGCCGGCGGCGTCCCAGTCGACCTCGCCGGCGTAGAGCACGGCGTTGCGGCCGCGGCCGATGTCGACGAACGCGGCCTCCATCGAGGGCAGCACGTTCTGCACGCGGCCCAGGTAGACGTTGCCGACGATCGAGCCGCTGCCCTGCGAGGTCACGAAGTGCTCGACCAGGACACCGTCCTCGAGCACGCCGATCTGGGTGTGCTCGCCGCGCTCGGCGACCACCATCGTGCGCTCGACCGACTCGCGCCGGGCCAGGAACTCGGCCTCGGACAGGATCGGCGCGCGGCGGCGGCCCGCCTCGCGGCCGTCCCGGCGACGCTGGCGCTTGGCCTCCAGCCGCGTGGAGCCGCGGACGCTGCGCACCCCGTCCGAGCTGCTGCCGCTCTTCTCCTCGGCCTTCGCCTCGCGGACGTGGACGACGGTGTTCGGCGGGTCGTCGGTGGTGGCGTCGGCGCTGTCGCCGTCCGAGCCCTTGCGGCGGCGACGGCGACGGCGGCGACGGCTCGAGCCTTCGGTCTCGTCGGTGTCCTCGGACGGCTCGCCCTCGTCGGCGGTGTCCTCGTCCTCGGCCTTGGCGGTCTCCTCGGCAGGCGCGGTCTCGTCGGCCTCGGTGGTCTCGGTGGCGTTCTCGTCGCCGCCCTTGCCCCGGCCACGGCCGCGACGGCCCCGGCGGCGGCGACGGCGGCCTGCGCCGTCCTCACCCTCGTCGGAGTCCTCGTCCACCGGCTTGACCTCGGCGGCCTGCTCCGCCTTGGGGGCGGGCTCCTCCTCGACGGCACCGGCCTCCGGCGGCAGGAACACCGGCGACGGGGCCGCGAAGACCGGCATGTGCGGCGGGCGCTGCGGCTGCCGCACCGGCTCGGGCTCGGGCTCGGGCTCGGCCACGGGTTCGGGCGCCGCGGCCGCCGGCGCGGTCTCGGGCTCCGGCGTCGCCTGGGTGGCGGGCTCGGGGGTGGTCTGGGCGGCCGGTGTCTCGACGACCGGCTCGGGCGTGCTCTCCGGGACGGCGTCCGGCGCGGGCGCCGCGTCCTCGGCCGGGGCGACCGCCTCGGGGGCGGCGGCCTCCTCGACGGCCTGCTCGTCGGCCGGGGCGAGCGCCTCGGCGACCTTCACCGCGACCTCCCGCGGCACGCTCGACTGGGCGCTGCGCGCCGTCTCACCCAGTTCGGTGAGCTTCGCCAGCACGACCCGGCTGTTGGAGCCGAGCAGCTTCGCCAGGGCGTGCACCCGGACGCGGGACGGCAACTCGCCCAGCGGGCCGGTTGCGGGTAGGGCGGTGTTCCCGCCGGTGTTCTCGGCGGGTGTGTCCGCGTTCGACATACATCTCCTCCGCCCCCGGGCGCGTCCCAGCCGCTTGGGCTGGCGGACGCGGCCGCACAGGGGCCCTTCCTGTCTGTTCCGCCGGGGTGGTCACCGCCGGCGGGAATCCTGTGCCTCGTCTCGCCCCGACGGTGCCGGGGTCCGGCACCCGCCGATGGCAGGTCCGCTCGGTGACGGGCCGTCCGAGCCGGCGGTTCCCGCCCGCCTGCCGCTCGTCGAGCCACCCAGGTGGTTCCTGGCGGCGACGACCTGGCGCTCTTCCGGCCTGTCTCCGGACCGCAACCACCGGACGGACCGCAGGTCGCGGACGTGTCGGCGGAAGCAGCCAAGCCGAGTATCCCACACGGTGCGTCCGGTGCGGCGTACTCGGTGCCAACAGGCACGTGACCACGGCCGGGCGAACTTGCCGTGTGCGCTTGTCGCCGCCGCGCGGGGTGGCTTAGCGTGCGGCAGGACGCCGACGGCCCCCCGGCCGCTGTTCGCCCTGTTGGAGGTCCCCGTTGCCCGGCTTCGGACGATCACTGGTGGCGGTGGCGTGCGCCGTCCTGGTGGTGGCGCCGGCCCACGTCGCGGCGGCGGAGCCGGAGCAGGCGTGCTCGGACAGCGGGCGCGACGTGCGGTACCTGGTCGTCTTCGACCGCGACACGCCCGAACCGGCGGCCCGCGACCAGGTGGGAGCCGCGTGCGGGCAGCTGACCGGGTATCACCCGCAGATCGGTGTGGGCGTCGCCACCTCCGGTGACCCGGACTTCGCGCCGCGGATGGGCCCCGGCCGCACGTACAGCGCGCAGAACGAGCGGCGGGCGGGGCAGCGGTCGGCGCGGCCCAGCCTGCGGGCGACCACGCCGTCGGAGGTGCCGTCCGCGGACCGCGCCGGCGAGCAGTGGAACCTCGCCGCGGTGGGCGGGCCCGGCACGGGCAGCCCGGAAGTCGTCGTCGGTGTCCTGGACTCGGGCATCGACCCGGAGCACCCCGACCTCGCGGACGCACTGGACCGGGGCGACTCGGCCGGCTGCCTGAGCGGTGTACCCGACCCGGCTGAGCGCGCGTGGCGGGCGACGACGTCGGCGCACGGCACGCACGTCGCCGGGATCATCGCGGCGGCCGACGACGGCCGCGGCACCACCGGGGTCGCGCCGGGCACGCGGGTGGCGTCGGTCAAGGTCATCGACGACCGTGGTCTGGTCACCCCGGAGGCCGTGGTGTGCGGGCTGATGTGGGCGGCCGAGCGCGGGATGGCGGTCACCAACAGCAGCTTCGCGATCAACACGTGGGCCTCGTCGTGCGCCTGGACGCCGGAACGCGAGGTCGTGCGCGAGGCGGTCGGCCGGGCGCTGACCTACTCGGCTTCGCGCGGCACGGTGAACGTGGCCGCGGCGACGAACGACGCCGTCGACCTGACCCCGGCGTCCCGGGCGGGCGGGTGCGACGCGCTGCCCGCCGCGCTGCGGGACGTGGTGGCGGTGTCGGCGGTCGGGCCGGACGAGGTGAAAGCCGGGTACAGCTCGTACGGGCTCGGCGTGGTGGACCTGACCGCGCCGGGCGGCGACCGCGGCACGTGCGTGCTGTCCACCACGCCCGGCGGGTACGGCGAACTGTGCGGCACGTCGATGGCGGCGCCGCACGTGGCCGGCGCGGCGGCGGTGCTCGCGGCCGAGCGGCCCGGTTCGACGGCCCGGCAGCTGCGGCGCGCGCTGGAGGAACGCGCGCGGCCGGTGCCCTGCCCCGCCGACTACGACCTCACCGGCGACGGGCGGCAGGACGCGTTCTGCGCCGGGTACACCGGCTACAACGGCTTCTACGGGCACGGGCTGGTGCGCATCGGCGCCGGCTGACGGTGGGCCGCGCTCCGGGTGGCCAGGACGGCGCCACTGTGAGGGGATGTGGTTGGGCATGCCGGGGTGCGAGGTGGTCCGGCGCTTCCACGCGACTGCGGGCGCGGGAGCAGCCCGCTGTGGCGGTGGGCCGTGCTCCAGATGCCCGGAGGGCGCCATCGGGTAGACGATGTGGCCGACCAGGCCCGGGCGCAAAGGTGGCCCCGCGCTTCCGCGAGACAGCGGGCGCGGGCTGACGCGGGTTGGCGCCCGTTGACGGTGGGGCACGCCCGAACGGGCGCGGCCGGTGCCGCGCCCGGCGGGCCACCACCTCACCCGGCACGAGTCAGCGCAGGAGCAGCCCGCTGAGGCGGCGGGCCGCTCCCGACGGGCACCGCACCCCTATGAGGCGATGTGGCCGATCATGCCGAGGGGCGAGGTGGCCCGGCGCTTCCGCGCGACAGGCGCACGAACAGCCGGCCGAGGCGGCGAGCCGCGCTCCGGATGCCCGACCGCGCCATCGAGTAGGCGACGTGACCGACCGTGCCGGAATGCAAGGCGACCCGAGGCGGTGGCAACAGGCGCGGCCGGGTGCCGTGCCCGGCGGGCTACCCCTCACAGAGCACGGGTCAGCGCAGGAGCAGCCCGCTGAGGCGGCGGGCCGCGCCCCAGATGCCGAGCACCGCCAGCGCCACCAGGTACGCGACGTGGCCGATCATGCCCGGGTGCAGGGCGCCGACGGCGAACTCGCGCATCAGCTGGATCCCGTGGTAGAGCGGTGAGCACTGCACCAG
This sequence comes from Amycolatopsis sp. NPDC006125, assembly GCF_040614195.1. Lineage (NCBI taxonomy): Bacteria > Bacillati > Actinomycetota > Actinomycetes > Pseudonocardiales > Pseudonocardiaceae > Amycolatopsis > Amycolatopsis sp. NPDC006125. The sequence goes on along the minus strand of NZ_JBEXTZ010000063.1, from coordinate 11,441 downwards.
CACCTGCAGCGGCCCCGGGTAGACCGACAGCGGGTAGAACGTCGTGGAGAACAGGAACATCGGGACGACGGCCAGCTGGATGTAGTCGAACTGGGACGTCGAGCGGAGGAAGGTCGCGCAGGCCATGCCGATCGCGGCGAAGGCCAGCGCGATCAGCAGCGCGACCGGGATCAGCAGCAGCGCCCACGGCGAGGTGACCAGGCCCATCGCGGCCATCACGGCGAAGAACGCGACCGAGTAGAGCCCGCCGCGCAGGACGGCCCACGAGATCTCGCCGATCGCGATGTCCAGCGGGCCGATCGGGGTGGCCAGCATCGCGTCGTAGGTCTTGGCGTAACGGAACTTGAAGAACACGTTGAACGTGCTGTCGAAGACGGCGCCGTTCATGGCGGACGAGGCGAGCAGGGCGGGCGCGACGAACGCGACGTAGCTCATCGGCTGCCCGTCCGGTCCGATGGCGTCACCGACGAGCCTGCCGAAGCCGATCTGGAACGCGACGAGGTAGAACAGCGGCTCCAGCACGCCGGACGCGAAGACCAGCCACATGCGTGAGTAGGCCAGGATCGAGCGCTCGACGAGCTTGCTGGCGCGGCCGGCGTACAGGCCGGGCGGCAGAACGCGGAGAAGGACGCCGCGGCGCGGGGTTTCGCTGAGTGTGGTCATCGGGGCCCTCGCGTGGTCGGCCGGAGTCGGGTGGTCCGCAGGGAGCAGGCGGGCATGGTCACACCACCAGACGGCGGTAGAAGTAGTGGCGCGCCAGCAGCGCCCCCACGGTGAACAGGGCCGCCAGGAACGCCAGGTGGCCGAGCGCGGGCAGCAGCTCCAGGCCGCCGAGGGTGACGCCCCGCGCGAGTTCGTTGCCGTGCCACAGCGGGGAGATCCAGGCGAGCCAGCGCAGCGCCACCGGGATCTGCTCGATCGGGAAGAACGTCCCTGCGAACAACGTCATCGGCATCACCACGAACCGGAACACGGCGTTGAACCGGACGCCCTCGTCGTACGTCGTCGCGGCGAGGGCCGTCACCGGCGCGGCGCACGCCAGGCCGGTCACGGCGCCGACCAGCACGACCAGCACCGCCCCGGCGTTCAGCCACGCCCCGAACGGCACCGCGATCAGGGCGTACACCGCGCCGGACAGCAACAGCCGCAACGTCACCCAGATCAGGTGCCCGCCGAGCACCTGCCCCGGCGTGACCGGCGTCGCCGTGACGGCCAGGTAGTCCTTCTGCCACTTGAACCCGGACAGCACCGGGTACGTCGACTCCCCCACCGCGTTCTGCATCGCCGCCGACACCAGCAGCGCGGGCGCGATGTAGTGCACATAGGACAGTCCGCCGGTGGCCGGCCCGGCCTGCACCTGCGAGCCGAAGCCGAGCCCCATCGCCAGCAGGAACAACAGCGGCTGCAGGCCGGTGGAGTACACATTGGACTTCCAGTACCGGCGGTACCACGCCCAGTAACCCTCGACACGCAACCACGCGCCCTGCCACGCCGGGACGACCCGGCCCGTCGACGAAACGCTCATCAGTCCACCAGCGTCCGACCGGTCAGACGCAGGAACACGTCCTCCAGCGTGCTCCGCCGCACCAGCGACGACAGCGGCCGCACCCCGCGCTGGTGCACCTGCTCCAGCGCCGACTCGCCCGCCGCGGTGTAGAGCAGCAGGCGGTCGGGCAGCACCTCGACCCGGTCGGCCAGGTCGGCCACCCGGTCCGCCGGCGCCTCCTCCCCCGGCGCGAACCGCAGCTCCACCACCTCGCGGGTGGAGTACCGCAGGATCAGCTCGGCTGGCGAGCCCTCGGCCACGATCCGGCCGCCGTCCATGACCACGAGCCGGTCGCACAGCTGCTCGGCCTCGTCCATGTAGTGGGTCGTGATGATCAGCGTGACGCCCTGCGCCTTCAGGCGGAACAGCCTGTCCCACAACAGGTGCCGCGCCTGCGGGTCCAGCCCGGTGGTCGGCTCGTCGAGCAGCAGCAGCTCGGGATCGTTGACCAGGGCACGGGCGATGGTCAGCCGCCGTTTCATGCCGCCGGACAACGGCTCCACCTCGTCCTCGGCCCGGTCGGACAGCTGCGCGAACTCCATCAGCTCGACCGCCTTGCGGCGCACGTGCGCCCTGGACAGTCCGAAGTAGCGGCCGTACACGTGCAGGTTCTGCCGCACCGTCAGCTCGTTGTCGAGGTTGTCCTGCTGCGGCACGACACCGAGCCGGGCGCGGATGCGGGGGCCCTCGACGTTCGGGTCCATGCCGAGGACCTTCAGGTCCCCGTCGGACCGCGGCGACACCGACGCGATCATCCGCATCGTCGACGACTTCCCGGCGCCGTTGGGCCCGAGGAAGCCGAACGCCTCCCCACGCCGGACCTCGACGTCGATCCCCCGCACCGCTTCGAAGTCGCCGAAGCGCTTCACCAGCGCCTTGGCCTGCACCATGCTCGGTTCGTCCACACCCAGCACAGTACGACCGGGCACCGACAGTTTCGATCGGTTTACGGCGCGGCCAGCTCCCGCGTCAGCGCGGACGCCGCGGTCCGCACCGCGGGCGCTAGCCGTTCCACGTCGAGGCGCTCGGCGCTGCCGGTGATCGACACGGCCGCGATCAGCCTGCGCCGCCGGTCGTACACCGGCGCGGCCACCGCGGCGACCCCGACCTCGGCCTCCTCGTGGTTGACCCCGTACCCGCGCTCCACGGCCCGGTCCAGCTCCCGCCGCAGCAACCCGGGCGCGACGATCGTGCGCGGCGTCTTGCGGGCCAGCCCGGCCTCGGTCACGCGTCGGAAGTACTCCGGCGGCCCGAGCGCGAGGAAGACCTTGCCGGTCGCGGTGCAGTGCACCGGCATCCGGCCGCCGACGCGCGAGCGGATGGGGGTCGAGCGGTGACCGGTGACCTTCTCCAGGAACAACGTGTGACCGCCGTCGGGCACCGCGAGGTGGATGTTCTCGTGCGTGGCCTCGTACAGGTCCTGCAGGTACGGCAGCGCCGCTTCGCGCAGTTCACGCCGCCGCGGCACGCGCTGGCCGAGTTCGAAGAGCTTCATCCCGAGCCGGTAGGAGGCGCCGTGACGTTCCAGCCCGCCCCAGCGGACGAGTTCGGCGATCATCCGGTGGGCGGTGGCCTTCGGCAGGCCAGTGCGGGCGGACAGTTCGGCCAGGGAGAGTTCGACGTCGGCGGGCTCGAACGCGTCCAGCAACACCAGGCCGCGCGCCAGCACCGACTTCGGGACATCGCCATCGCCTGCGGCCATGCCCCAGATGGTAATTCCCGCGAGGGGCTCCCGGTAAGGATCAATCCCACCGGGAGCCCCCGCGGTTGCTCAGAGGTCCGGGAACCAGAGCTTCAGCTCGCGCTCGGCCGACTCGGGCGAGTCCGAGCCGTGCACCAGGTTGAACTGGGTCTCCAGGCCGTAGTCCCCGCGCAGCGTGCCCGGGGTGGCCTTCTCCACCGGGTCGGTGCCGCCGGCCAGCTGGCGGAAGGCCGCGATGGCCCGCACGCCCTCCACCGCGATCGCGACGACCGGGCCGGAGGTGATGAACTCCAGCAGGTCGCCGAAGAACGGCTTGTCCTTGTGCTCGGCGTAGTGCTCCTCGGCGACCGAACGCTCGACGGTGCGCAGCTCCAGCGCGGCCAGCTTCAGCCCCTTGCGCTCGATGCGCGAGATGACCTCGCCGACGAGGCCGCGCTGTACGCCGTCGGGCTTGACCAGAACCAGCGTGCGTTCACTCACGACTGTGTTTCTCCTTAATCACGTGCACGGATTGCCCGAAGCCTACTGGCCTGGTCAGCGCTGCGGTTCCAGGGTGGTCGACCACAGCGAGGCGCCCGTGCCGTCACGGAGATCGACTCGCAGCTCACCCGAGCGGCCGTCGATGTTGATTTCGCCGAAGTGCTGGAAACCGGCCATCGGCGAAGTGTTCGCGGCGGGCGGGGCGTGCACGAAAACGGCCTGCGGGCCGAAGGTCGGGTCGAGCGTGTTCGGGCCGAACGCGCCAGCGTGCAGCGGGCCGGAAACGAATTCCCAGAACGGGTCGAAATCCTGGACCGCGGCGCGGTCCGGCGAATAGTGGTGTGCCGCGGTGTAGTGCACGTCCGCGGTCAGCCACACGGTGTTGCGCACCTTTCGCTTCGCCAGTTCCCGGAGCACCCACGCGATTTCGCTCTCGCGGCCGGCGGGCGCGCCGGGGAGGTTGTTGGCCACGCCCTCGATACCGGTGGAGCCGTCCGGCACGGCGAGCCCGATGGGCAGGTCGGCCTGGACGATCTTCCACGTCGCGCGGCTGCGGGACAGCCCGTCGACGAGCCACTTCGCCTGCTTCTCGCCGAGGATCTGCCCGGGCTTCGTGGGGTCCGCGGTGTTGGCGTCCTTGTAGGTCCGCATGTCCAGCACGAACACCTCCAGCCGCGAGCCGTAGGTGAAGCTGCGGTACACGCGGCCGTCGACCGCCTGGCGAGGGTCGATCGGCTGCCACTCGTGGAACGCCTGGAACGCCCGCGCGGCCAGCACGTCGACGCGCTTTTCGGTGTACTGCGGCAGGTCCAGGATCTCGCCCGGGTACCAGTTGTTGGTCACCTCGTGGTCGTCCCACTGGACGTAGCTGGGCACGGCGGCGGTGAACGCGCGCACGTTCGCGTCGAGCATGTTGTAGGCGAACTGGCCGCGGTACTCGTCGAGCGTCTCGGCGACCTTCGTCTTCTCCGGGGTCACGATGTTGCGCCAGACGCGGCCGTCGGGCAGCGTGACCGTCTCGGTGAGCGGGCCGTCGGCGTAGACCGTGTCGCCGCTGTGCAGGAACAGGTCCGGCTTGCGGGCGAGCATCGCGGCGTAGGCGGTCATGCCGCCGATGTCCGGGTTGATGCCCCAGCCCTGGCCAGCCACGTCGCCGGACCAGGTCAGGCGCACGTCGCTGCGGCCGACCGGCGCCGTCTTGAAGGTGCCGGTCAGCGGTTCGCTGGTGGCCCGTCCGTCGAGCGATTCCGCGGTGACCCGGTAGTGCAGTTCGGTGCCCGGCGCGAGCGCGGAGATCCGCAGCTTGCCGGTGCCGCCGGTGTCCGGGGTCAGCAGCGGGCCGCGGACGGTCCGCGCGTGCCGGAACGACGGGTCGCGGGAGACCTCGACGATCATGCGGGACGGCCGGTCGGCACGGGTCCAGACCAGTGCCGAGTTCGGGGTCACGTCGCCGGACTGGATGCCGTGCGTCAGGACGGGGCGGTCCTTGCGGACGAGGGCGGCGTTCGCGAAGGGGCTGCCGAGGACGCCTGCGGCGAGGACACCGGCGCCGACGAGGCCGGTTCTGAGGGCGGAGCGGCGGGTCTGTTCGGTCATGCCGGAGTTCTATGCGGGCTCGGGGGCCGACGGGCCAACTCCGGCTGTCCGGACGGTGAACTCACGCGGTGGCGCGCTGCCTGCCGTCGGCCGTGCGCAGACCGTAACCGAAGGCGCGGTCCACGACGATGTGCGCGAGCCAGGCCAGTCCGAGCGTGAAGGCGGCGGGGCTCGCGACGAAGCTGAAGACCACAAGCAGGACCACCGGACCCGCCCAGTGGTGGGCGGCGTTGTAGAACGGCACCACGCGGCGCGGCAGCACGCCCCGCTCCGCCTGCGGCGCGCCGATCCCGGCCAGGAACGTCAGGTCCGGCCCGATCAGGCCGAGCAGCAGGGCGCCGACGGTCCAGCCGCCGTGCTTGACAGCCTCGAACACGGCGAACGCGAGCAGGAAGATGCCGGCGACGGCCCAGGCGGTGCGCTTCATGGGAACACTCCTCCGAGATCGGTTGTCCATTTCGAGAGCAGTGCTCTCACAAAGGCAAGCATGACCCGGCCGAGTGCCCTTGTCAAGAGCACTGCTCTCTGTTCGGATCGCCGCTACTGCTGCTGGCTGGGCAGACGGCCCTCGGCCATGCGCCGGGCCACGTCGTTGCGCAGCCACAGCGCCCACAGCCAGAACGCGAGGAACAGCAGGCCGATGACGCCGATCGCCACCGTGTCGACGAAGTACGCCACCAGCGCGACCTGCAGCACCAGGATCGCCGGCACCGCCCAGCGCCGCTTCAGCACGCCGCACAGCAGCACGTGCAGCACGGCGATCACGATGATCCCCCAGCCCGCGAGGGTGCCGATGCCGCCGCCGAGGTTCGCGATCACCGGCAGCGCCAGTCCGACCGTGATGGCCTCGCAGATCAGCGTCCCGGCCATCACGCCGCGGAAGGACTTCATGGGGTCCTTCGCCGGGGGCCGGACCGTCTTCTCCTCGCTCACGCGGGCTCCTTCCCGAACAACGTCCGCGCGTCCCCGACCGTGACGACGGAGCCCGTGATCAGCACACCGCCACCGGCCAGCGGTTCGCCGCCGTCGCTCTCCTCGACCAGCGCGACCGCGGTCTCCACCGCCGCGTCCAGGCTGGGCTCGGCGACCACCCGGTCCTCCCCGAACACCGCCAGCGCCAGTTCGTTCAGCTCGTCCAGCGGCATCGCGCGGGGCGAGCTGTTCTTGGTGACCACGACGTCGGAGACCACCGGCTCGAGCGCCTCCAGCACGCCGCGCACGTCCTTGTCCTCGAGCACCCCGATGACCGCGGCCAGCCTGCGGAACGCGAACTCCTCCTCGATCGCGGTGGCCAGCGCCCGCGCGCCGTGCGGGTTGTGGGCCGCGTCCAGCAGCACCGTCGGCGCGGCGCGCACGGGCTCCAGGCGGCCCGGGATCTCCACCGCCGCGAACGCCTCGCGCACGGCCTCGATGTCGAGCCGCCTGTCCTTGCCCGCGCCGAAGAACGCCTCGACCGCGGCCAGCGCCAGCAGCGCGTTGTTCGCCTGGTGCACGCCGTGCAGGGGCAGGAAGATCTCGTCGTAGACGCCGCCGAGGCCCTGCAGGCTCAGCATCTGCCCGCCGACCGCGATCTCGCGCCGCAGCACACCGAACTCGCTGCCCGCGCGCGCGACCGTGGCGTCCACCTCGACGGTTCGCTCCAGCAGCACGCGCTGCGCGTCGGGCTCCTGCTCGGCGAGGATCGCGACGCTGCCCGGCTTGATGATCCCGGCCTTCTCGCCGGCGATGCCGCCGAGGTCGCTGCCCAGGTAGTCGGTGTGGTCGAGGCCGATCGGCGTGATGACCGCGACCTGCCCGTCGGCGACGTTGGTGGCGTCCCACCTGCCGCCCATGCCGGTCTCGATCACCGCGGCGTCGACCGGCGCGTCCGCGAACGCGGCGAACGCCATGCCGGTGAGCACCTCGAACTTGCTCATCTTCGGGCCGCCCGCGTTGTCCACCATGCCGATGTAGGGCGCGATGTCGCGGTAGATGTCGACGTACTTCGACGCCGCGATCGGGGCGCCGTCGACGGCGATCCGCTCGGTGACCAGCTGCAGGTGCGGGCTGGTGTAGCGGCCGACGCGCAGCCCGAGGCGGGACAGCAGCGCGTCGATCATGCGGGTGACCGAGCCCTTGCCGTTGGTGCCCGCGACGTGGATGACGGGGTAGGTCTTCTGCGGGTCGCCCAGCACGGTCATCAGCGCGGCGATGCGGTCGAGCGACGGCTCGATCTTCGTCTCCGGCCAGCGCTGGTTCAGCTCGGCCTCGACGCGCAGCAGCTCACGGCGGGCCTGGCGCTCGATCTCCTCCAGGTCGACCGGGTCGATCTCGGCCGGGTCGTCGGGCAGGGGCCCGGCGACGAAGTTGCCCCCGCTGGACAGCTCCGCCGGGTACTCCTCGTCCTCGCCCGATGTCACGCGTTCTCCCTCTTCGGCCGGGGTTGACTACCCGGCCGAGTCTACTTTCGCGGGTCCTGGCAGGTTGGGCTGCATGCCGTTCGACCACAACCACGCCTACCACCGGTTGCTGCTGCGGCACGTGCCCGCCGGGGCGCGCACCGCGCTGGACGTGGGGTGCGGCGCGGGACGGTTCACCCGGAAGCTGGCCGCGGCGGGTCTGTCGGTCGAGGGGATCGACCCGTCCGCGGAGGTCATCGCCGCGGCGCGGGCGCTCGGCCCCGGCATCACCTATCGGACCGAGGACGTCACGACGGCGGAGCTGGGCCGCTACGACTTCATCTCGTGCCTGGCCTCGCTGCACCACGTGCCGTTCGAGACGGTGACGAAGCTGCGGGCGGCGCTCAACCCCGGCGGGGTGCTGGCGGTGCTCGGGCTGGCCAAGCCGCGCTCGCTCGCGGACTGGGCGATGTGGGGCCTGCTCGCGCCGCCGGTCAACCTGGCGGCGCGCCTGGTCGTGGCGGCGGGCGAGCACCTCAACGGCGGCCCGGACCCGGTCTCGAAGGCGCCGGTGCGCGACTGGGACACGACGATGACGCAGGTGCGACGCGACTCGGCGCGGCTGCTGCCCGGATCGAGCGTGCGGCCGCTGCTGTTCTTCCGCTACCTGCTGCTCTACCGCGCCTGACGCGCGGCGATTCGCGCGCGCACCTCGGGCCGCCGCAGCGGGGGGACCGTCGTGGGTGGCTGGCGGCGCGCGGGCAGCTCGCCGAGCAGCCGCGTGGTGATCTCGGCGATCTCCGCGACCGCCCGTTCGAACGGCTCGCGCGTGGCGTCGGACAGGGTCTGCACCCCGGTCACCTTGCGCACGTACTGGCGCGCGGCGGCCTCGATCTCCTCCGCCGTCGCCGACGGCTCCAGCCCGCGGAGCACCGTGATGTTTCGGCACATGTGGCCGAGACTACGCGCGCCGCGCCCTCGACGGGGTCACACTGATCGGGCAAGCTCTCGGGAAAGTCCCCGTGCACGAGGAGGTGTGCGCGCTGTCGACCGACTTCGGCGCCTATGTCGAGCGCTTTCCCCTACCGGAAACCGGAATCCCCTTCGCGGTCAAGGACTTCCTCGACGTGGCGGGCCAGACGACGCGCAACGGCACGCCCGGGCTGGGGCACCACCTCGCGGCCGAGGACGCCGAAGTGGTCGCCCGGCTGCGCGCCGCCGGTTACGTCCCTGTCGCTCGCACCACGGTGCCGGAACTGGCGTGGTCGGTCCGCACGCCCGGCTGCCGCAACCCGTGGGCGCCGGACCGGGACGCGGGCGGGTCGAGCGGCGGCTCGGCGGTCGCGGTCGCCACCGGGGACGTGCCGGTCGCACTGGGCACCGACACCGGAGGCTCGATCCGCATCCCGGCCGCGCTGTGCGGGGTCGCCGGGCTGCGGCCGACGCACGGCACCGTGCCGGTGCGCGGGGTGACTCCGCTCGTGCCGTCGATGGACACCGTCGGGCCGATCGCGCGGACCGCGGCGGACTGCCTCACCGTGCACCGGATCCTGGCCGGCGACGGCGAACCCGCACCGGACACGGTCGAGGGTCTGCGCCTGGGCTGGCCGGAGCACCTGTGGCGCGGCAAGATCGACCCCGACGTGCTGGAAGTGGTCGAGTCGGCCGCAGGCACCCTCCGCGCGGCCGGCGTGGAGATCGTGCCGGTCGAGCTGCCGCTGGGCGCCCGGCACGCACGCTCGGCCGGGTTCACGACGATGCTGTACGAGTCCGCCCAGCAGTGGTGGCAGGCCTACTCCGACGACCCGTCCGGCTTGCGTGGCCGCGCGATCGGGCAGCTCAAGGCGGGCATCGAGGTGAGCCGGGACGACTACGACGCCGCCCGCGCCCGCGCCGCCGAGATCGCCGGCGAGGTGGACGCGGTGTTCACCGAGGTCGACGCCCTGTTGATGCCCACCTTGCCGGTCACCGCCGCGCCCACCGACACCGACACGGTCGAGCTCGGCGGGCGAGCGGAGTCACTCGAGAACGCCTACTACCGGCTGACCGCACTAGCCTCCGTCAGCGGGCATCCCGCGCTGACGGTCCCGGCCGGGCTGACCGGCGCCGGTCTCCCGGCCGGCGCCCAGCTCGTCGGGCCACGGCGGCAGGAAGCCCTGCTCTGCCTGCTCGGCGGAGTGATCGAAGCCGGTCCACCCGCCCGCGCCCTGGCACGGGCCCGCACAGGAAGAACGCCGTCATGACGAAGCCCGACCCCCGTGACCTGCTCGGCATCCGCGACCTGCTGAACGAGGAGGAGCGCGAGATCGCGGACACGGTGCGGACCTTCGTCCGCAAGGAGGTCGCCGACCACGCCGGCCAGTGGTTCGAGGACGCGACCTTCCCGAGGCACCTGGTCGGGCAGCTCGGCGAGATGGGCCTGCTCGGCATGCACCTCACCGGGTACGGCTGCGCGGGCACCAGCGCCACCGCGTACGGCCTGGCGTGCCTGGAGCTGGAGGCGGGCGACAGCGGGCTGCGCAGCTTCGTGTCCGTGCAGGGCTCGCTGGCGATGTTCCCGATCTGGAAGTACGGCTCGGACGAGCAGAAGGACCGCTGGCTGCCGGCCATGGCGCGCGGCGAGGCGATCGGCTGCTTCGGCCTCACCGAGCCCGACCGCGGGTCCGACCCCGGCGACATGCGCACGTTCGCCAAGCGCGACGGCGGCGACTGGATCCTCAACGGGTCCAAGATGTGGATCACCAACGGCACCCTCGCCGACGTCGCCGTGGTGTGGGCGCGCACCGACGAGGGCGTGCGCGGGTTCGTGGTGCCGACGGACACGCCGGGGTTCACCGCGCGGGAGATCAAGCACAAGCTGTCGCTGCGGATGTCCGCGACGGCCGAGCTGTCGTTCGACGACCTGCGCCTGCCCGGCGACGCGGTGCTGCCCGGCGTGACCGGGCTGAAGGGGCCGCTGTCCTGCCTGTCGGAGGCGCGGTTCGGCATCCTGTTCGGCGCGCTCGGCGCGGCCCGCACCTGCTACGAGGCCGCACTCGACTACGCGTCGACACGTGAGCAGTTCGGCCGCCCGATCGGTGGGTTCCAGCTGACGCAGCAGAAGCTCGTCGGGATGGCGCTGGAGCTGAACAAGGGCATGCTGCTCGCGGTGCACCTCGGGCGCCGCAAGGACGCCGGCGAGCTGCCGCCCGAGCTGGTCAGCTTCGGCAAGCTGAACAACGTGCGCACCGCGATCGACATCGCCCGCACGGCGCGCACGATCCTGGCCGCGAACGGGATCAGCCTGGAGTACCCGGTGCTGCGGCACGCGAACAACCTGGAGAGCGTGCTGACGTACGAGGGCACGGAGGAGATCCACACGCTCGTGCTCGGGCAGCTGCTGACCGGGCAGAGCGCCTACCGCTGAGCCGGCGTGGCCCGGCCGGGGAGCGCGTCGGGCTCGCGCAGAGCGCTTTCTCGCGCCGCCGGCCCGGCACGAGAAGGCGCGTGGTCCCCGGTGGACGCCGAGGAACTCGCCGCTCAGGCCGAGCACCGGTCGGCCGACGACAGCCACCGCGAGCCCCGGCACCGCGTCTGGCCGGGCGCGAGAATGCCCACGGTCCCCGCCAGGCAGAGCGCCTACCGCAGAGCCGACGCGGCCCGGCCGGCGAGCGCGTCGGGCTCACGCAGTGCGCCTTCTCGTGCCGCCGGCCGGGCACGGTGGTGCGCGACTTGGTGATCTACCGTCGGCTCTACCGGG
>NZ_JBEXTZ010000062.1:0-51509 GCF_040614195.1 Amycolatopsis sp. NPDC006125 | reverse complement strand
TGCAGGCCCTCCCGCCGCACCAGGCCCTTGAGCTCGGTGAACTCCGGCCCCATCTTCGCGCGGGTCTTGATCCAGGACGGCTTCTTCTCGATCGGCGTTTCACTGTTGCGGACCTCGAGCCGCAGCAGCTTCCGGCTGGGACGGTCCATGGGCACCTCCGGGACGTGGACAGTTCCCCTGCCGCGCCGGAGCCGGGTCGCGGCGCGGCAGGGGAACCGGGCTGGTCAGCTGTTGAGCGAGCGCCCCAGAGCGGACAGGACCGATTCGTGCATCGCTTCGGACAGCGTCGGGTGGGCGAACACGACCTCGGCGAGATCCTCCGTGGTCGCTTCGAGGGACTGGGCGATCCCGAACCCCTGGATCTGCTCGGTCACCTCCGGGCCCACCATGTGCGCGCCGAGCAGTTCCCCGGTGTCGGCGTCGAACACGGTCTTGACGAACCCGTCGCCCTCGCCGATCGCCAGCGCCTTGCCCGACGCGGTGTAGTCGAACCTGCCGACCCGCACGCTCCGCCCGGTGGCGCGCGCCTGCTCCTCGGTCAGGCCCAGGTGCGCGACCTGCGGCCGCGCGTAGGTGCAGGCCGGCACCCGCCGCCGGTCGAGCGGCCGGACGTGCTCGACCCCGGCCAGCTTCTCCACGCACAGCACGCCTTCGTGACTGGCCTTGTGGGCCAGGCACGGCGCGCCCGCGACGTCACCGATCGCGTAGACGCCGAACGCGGTGGTCCGGCACCACTCGTCGGTCCGGACGAACCCGCGGTCCACCTCGACCCCGGCCTCCTCCAGCCCGAGATCCTCGACGTTGCCCTGGATGCCCGCCGCGACCAGCACCCGCTCGGTGGTGATCTTCTCCTCCGCCCCGTCGGCGAGGGTGAGGGTCGTGGTGACCGCGTCGATCCCGGCGTCCACACCGGACACCATCGCTCCCTGGTGGACGGTGATGCCGCGCTCCGTGAACCGCTTGCGGACGTGCTCGGCGACCGCGGCGTCCTCGGCCGGCATGATGCGCGGCATCGCCTCGACGAGCGTCACCGCCGTCCCCAGGTCCCGGTAGAGGCTGGCGAACTCCACGCCGATCGCACCGGAGCCCACGACCAGCAGCGAACTCGGCAGCGACGGCGGCGTCAGCGCCTGGAAGTAGGTCCACACGCGGTCACCGTCGGGCTCCACCCCGGGGATCGAGCGCGGCCGGGCCCCGGTCGCGAGGATCGTGTGGTCCGCCTGGTAGCGGGTGAGCGCACCGTCGGCGGCGACGTCGATCTCGCCCCGGCCCGCCAACCGGGCGGTCCCCGTGATCACGTCCACGCCGTTCTTCTTCAGCAGGTAGCCGATCCCGTTCGACAACCGCTCCGACACCGAGCGGCTGAACTCCACCAGCCCGGCCATGTCGAAGGTGACCCCGGTGGCGCGGAACCCGAGCGGCTCGAGGTTGGCCAGGGTGTGCGCGACGTCCGCCCCGTGCAGCATCGCCTTGGTGGGGATGCACCCCCAGTTCAGGCAGATCCCGCCGAGCCGGTCGCGCTCGACGACCGCGGTGCGCAGCCCCAGCTGGGCCGCGCGGATCGCGGCGACGTAACCACCCGGGCCGCTGCCGACGACGAGGACGTCGTACTTCTCGCTCATGGCAGTCCTCCTAGACGAGCATCAGGGCGGGCGACTCGACGAGACGCTTGAGCTCCCGCAGGAACTCCGCGCCCAGCGCGCCGTCGATCACGCGGTGATCGCAGGACAACGTCGCGGTCAGCAGCGTGCGCACGACGACCTCCCCACCGGCGACGACCGGGCACGGCCGGCCGGCGCCGACGGCGAGGATCGCGCCCTGCGGCGGGTTGATGATCGCGTCGAACTCCTTCACCCCGTACATGCCCAGGTTGGAGATCGTGAACGTGCCGCCCTGGAACTCCTCGGGCCGCAGCCTGCCGGTCTTGGCCTTGGTGACCAGGCCGTGCACCTCGGCCGAGATCTCGGCGAGCGACTTGCCCTCCGCCGCCCGGACGATCGGGGTGACCAGGCCGCCGGGGAGCGCGACGGCGACCGAGATGTCGGCCGCGGAGTGCCGGAGCACGGCCTGCGCGCTCTCGTCGAACTGCACGTTGACGTCGGGCACCCGCCGCAACGCGGCCGCGCAGGCCTTGATCAGGAAGTCGTTGACCGACAGCTTCACCTTCGGCACGGTCGCGTTGATCCGCTCGCGCAACGCCAGCAGCTCGTCGATCTCCAGGTCGACGCTCACCCGGAAGTGCGGCGCGGTCTGCTTCGAGGTCTGCAGGCGCCGCCCGATCTCCTTGCGCATCGCCGACAACGGCACGATTTCCACCCGCTCGCCGCTCTCGGCGGGAGCCGCAGGCGCCTCGGGCGCGGCCGTCAGGCCGAACCTGCGCTCGGCCTCCCGGACATCCGCCTCGCACACCCGGCCGCGGGAGCCGGTGGCGCGGCAGTCGTGCAGGTTGATGCCCAGTCGCGCGGCCAGACGACGAGCCACCGGGGTGGCGGGCACAGTGCTGTCGTCCTGGCTGGACCGTCCCGGCACGGTGGGACGCGGCGGCGCGGGCGTGGACGCGACCCGCCCACCCGCCGCGCCGATCGCGGCGTGGACGTCGGCGACCGAGATCCGGCCGTCACGCCCGCTGCCCGGCACCTTCGCCAGGTCGATGCCCAGCTCCCGGGCGAGCCGGTGGGCGTGGGGCGTGGCGAAGACGTCCTCGCCGGTCCGCCCCCGCAACTCCGCGGGCACGACCGTGTCCCCCGCCGGACCCGGCTCGGGAGCGGCGGGCCGCACCGGAACCGGATCGGCGAGGCTCGCACCGTCACCGTTGGCCACGACCGGCGCGGTGTCCCCCGGCGCGCTGGTCCCGTGCTGGGCGAGGAACCGCTCGATCTCGTCGTCACTCACGCTTTCCGGGGCCGAGACCGCGATCGGCGCGCCGACCGGCAGCGTCTGACCGGGCCGCGCGAGGACGCGCCGGAGCACGCCGTCGAACGGCGCCTCCATCTCGTTGGTGATCTTGCTCGTCTCGACCTCGCACAGCAGGTCGCCCTTGCGGAAGCCGGCCCCCTCCGCCAGCCGCCACGCGGTCACGGTGCCTTCCTCCATGGACAGGCCCCACTTCGGGATCTCGATCAGCTTGATGTCGCTCATGATCAGACCGCCAGCGTCTTGCGGACGGCGGCTTCGATGCGCGCCGCGCTCGGCAGCCACGCCTGCTCCAGCGCCGGCGAGAACGGCACCGGCGTGTGCGGCGGGGTGACCAGCTCGATGGGCGCGCGCAGCGACCCGAACGCCTTGGTCGCGATCAACGCCGCGAGGTCGTGGCCGAAACCGCAGCGGGCGGCGGATTCGTCGACGATCACGACCCGTCCGGTGGAGGCCACCGATTCCAGCACGCCTTCCTCGTCCAGCGGGGACACCGTGCGCGGGTCGACCACCTCCACGGAGATGCCTTCGGCGGCGAGCTTGTCGGCCGCTTCGTTGGCCCGGTTCACCATGGCCGACAAGGCGATCACGGTGACGTCGTCGCCTTCGCGGGTGTAGTTGGCGACCCCGAACGGGAGGGTGTAGGCCTCGTCGGGCACCTCGGCCTTCTGGTCGTAGAGCGTCTTGTGCTCGCAGAACACCACCGGGTCGTCGTCCCGGATCGCCTGGATCAGCAATCCCTTGGCGTCGTAGGCGTTGGACGGCGCGACCACCTTCAGGCCCGGCACCGCGGCGAACACGTTGTACGGGGACTGCGAGTGCTGGGCGGCGGCGGAGAACCCGGCGCCGATCATGCCTCGCACCACCATCGGGGTGCGGGCCTTGCCGCCGAACATGTACCGGAACTTCGCGGCCTGGTTGTAGAGCGCGTCGTAGCAGACCCCGAAGAAGTCCATGAACATCAGCTCGGCGACCGGGCGGAGGCCGGTGAGCGCGGCCCCCGCCGCCATCCCGATGATCGCCGACTCGGTGATGGGGGTGTCGATCACCCGGTCGGACCCGAATTCGGTCCACAGTCCCTTGGTGACGCCCAGCACGCCGCCGAACGCCTCGATCTTCTTGGTCTCCAGGTCGGGGTTGGTGCCTGCCTGGCCGCCGCGCAGGTCCTCGCCGATCTGCACCACCGCGGCGTCGCGCGCCATCTCCTGCGCGAGAGCGTCCTTGATCGCCTCGCGGTACGTCTTCTTCGACGTGGCCATGGGATTTCCCTTTCTCAGTACGAGACGTAGACGTCGGTCAGCAAGTTCTCCGCGGGCGGGTACGCGGCCGCGCGGGCCTTCGCCACGGCCGCGTCGACCCGGGCGCGGGACTCCTCGTCGATCGCGTCGAACTCGGCCGCCTTCACCTTCCTGGCGTCCACCCGGCTGCGGAAGATCCGCAGCGGGTCCTGCGTGGCGCGCAGTTCCGCGACCTGCTCGGGCGTCCGGTACAGCTGCGCGTCCCCCTCGAAGTGGCCGAACCACCGGTGCGCCTGCGCCTCGATGGTCGTCGGGCCGCCACCGGCGCGCGCCCGTTCGACGGCCTCCCGCGCCGCGTCGTGCACGGCGAAGAAGTCCGTGCCGTCCACGGTGACCGCGGGCATGCCGAAAGACGCCGCGCGCGCGGCGATGTCGGGAGCGCCCACCGCGTAGTCGGTGCCGGTGGCCTCGCCGTACCCGTTGTTCTCGATGACGAAGACGATCGGGAGCTTCAGGACGACGGCCATGTTCATGGCCTCGAACACGGTGCCCTGGTTGGAACCGCCGTCACCGGTGAACGAGGCGGCCACCCCGCCGTTGCCGAGCGTCTTGGCGCTGAGCGCGGCTCCGATCGCGAGCGAGGGCGCGCCGCCGACGATCGCGTTGGCGCCCAGCATGCCGACCGAGAGGTCGGCGATGTGCATCGATCCGCCCTTGCCGTGGCACAGTCCGGCGTCCTTGCCGAAGATCTCCGCCATCATGCCGTCGATGTCGCAGCCCTTCGCGATGCAGTGCCCGTGCCCGCGGTGCGTCGATCCGATGTAGTCGGTCGCGGCGAGGTTCTCGCAGACGCCGACCGCGATGGCCTCCTGACCGGAGTAGAGGTGGATGAACCCCGGGATGTCGCCCGTGGCGTTCTCCTCGTGGAGGCGGTCTTCGAACGCGCGGATCTCGGACATCCTCCGATAGGCACGCAACAGTGCCTGCCTGTTCAGGGACATGGCGCTCCTCAGCTGGTCGGGTCGGTGTGAACGCCGACCGTAGGAGCGCCCGGAGCCGCGGGACCAGCGTTGCAGGGGGTTGCGGTGCGGGAACGGGACGTGCAACTCCCTGCAACCCTTGCCGCCCTGGCCGCCGGTGCGGTTCCCTGCCGGGAGCTGGGATCACCGACGCGACCGGCAGGGAGCCATGCGCCACCACCCGTTCACCGCCGACCCGCGGCAGTACGCGCGGAACGTGGCCCGGGCACAGGACCTCGTCCTGGCCGGGGGCCGGCCGGGCACCGCGCCCCGCCCGGTCATCTCGCAGTCCTGGCTTCGCGTCAGCCGTCAGGGTGTCGATCCGGACCGGGCCGCCGTGGATCCGGTGTCCCCCGGTGACCTGGAGGAGCGCCGCGCCGGCTGCGGCCTGACCAGGAAGGCGGTGCGGACGCTGCGGGACGGGCTGGTGCCGCTCGCCGGGGACACCGGGCACATCGTGGTGATCGTGGACGCCGACGGGCTGGTCCTGTGGCGCGAAGGGCATCCCGGCGTGGCCCGGCGGGCCGACCGGCTGGGTTTCGTGGACGGCGCCTGCTGGGCGGAGAACACGGTCGGCACCAACGCCATCGGCACCGCGCTCGTCGAGCACCGCCCGATCCAGGTGCACTCGACCGAGCACTACGCGCGCAACCACCACGAATGGTCCTGCGCGGCCGCGCCGATCCGCGACCCCCGGGACGGCACCCTGCTCGGTGCGGTCGACATCAGCGGACCGGTCTCGACCGCGCACCCCGCGATCCTCGCCCTCGTCACCGCGCTCGCCGGCCTGGCCGAAGCGAGCCTCCGCGAAGACCACCGCTGCGCCCTCGACCGGCTCCGCGCCACGGCCGCGCCGCTGCTGCCGAAGGTCCCCGGGCCGGCGCTGGTGCTGGACCGGTCCGGCTGGGTCGCCGCCGCCAAGGGACTGCCCCCGGTCGACCGCGTCCCGCTCCCCCGCGCCCTCGACACCGACCGGCTCTGGCTGCCCGCGCTGGGACACTGCACCGTCGAACTCCTGCCCGACGGCGTCCTCGTCCGGCCGGTGGACGACGAGCGGCCCGCCGTCACCCGCGTCGTGCTCGACCCGCGCCCCGGCGGTCGTCCCAGCCTCGTCGTGGAGGGTGAGACGGGCAGCTGGACGCACCGGCTGTCCCCGCGCCACCGGGACATCCTGCTCGAACTGGCCCGCCACCGTGCCGGGCTCACCGCCACCGAACTCGCGGCCCGCCTGTTCGGCGACCCCTCCCGCACCGTCACCGTCCGCGCCGAGCTGTCCCGGCTGCGCAAACGGCTCCCCGACCTGCTCGATCACCGCCCGTACCGCTTCCGGGACGCGGTGGACGTCGTCATCCGCGACTAGCGGCTCAGCCGGCCGGCGGGGACAGCCGCTTCAGCATCGCGTCGGTCCGCTTCAGCCGGCGCAACGCGTGACGGGCGGCTCCGCAGAGGTGAGCCGCCCGCCCTGCTGATCACTCCGGTCAGGCGTTGCTGCGGCGCCGCTTGAGGGCGTAGCCGCCACCGCCGAGTGCGAGCACACCACCGGCGACGGCCAGCGACACCATCGGCACCACGTCGGTCGTGACCTCGTTGGAGGTGTCGTTGGTCGGGTCGGTGTCGATCTCGTTGGACTTGACGACCGCGGTGTTGTAGAGCGTCTTCACGCTGCCGTCGGCGATGCCGGAAACCTCGATCACCGCACTGTCACCGGCCGCCAGCTCGCCGCCGGTGCAGGTGAGGTCCAGGCCACTGACGGTGCAGCCCGGGGTGGTCGTGGTGATGTTGGTCAGGCCGGCGGGCAGCCGGTCGCTGACGGTGTAGCCGGTCGAGTTCCCGGGGCCGTGGTTGGTGACGATCAACCGGTAGGTGACGAGGTCGCCGGGCGCGGCGGTGGCCGGGCCCTCCTTGGCGAGGCTCAGGTCCGTCTTCTGCCCGGTGTTGGTCAGGGTGCAGGAGATGTCGTCACCCGGCTGCGGGGAGACCTGCACGCTGGTGCCGGTGCCCGACGGGAGCGGAGTCGTGCTGCCTGTGGTGGCGTTGGTGCAGGCCCAGGACTGGTCGTAGTTACCGGTCGGGCCGGTCTCGCCGAGCGTGTAGCCCTGCCCGGCCGCGCGCGGCAGGACGGTCAGCGCGCCGGTGGTGGCGGTGTTCGACAACCCGGTGCTGGCCGTGCCCACGGTCGTGCCCTCCGGCGAGGTCACCGAGATGTCGAACGAGTCGTTCGCCTGGCGCCGGTCGGTGACCTGCTTGTTCAGCGTCAGCTTCGAGGTCTGCACCGCGAACGCGACGGCCTCGATGCCCGCGCTCGACCGCAGGGTCTGGGAGAAGGTGGTCGCGCCGACGGAGTTGACCACGAGCGTGCCCCAGGTCGTGTTGGCTCCCCCGGTGCCCGTGCAGGTCACGGTGTTGGTGCCGAAACCGGTGGCGGTGCTCGCCTGGCAGCCCTGGGTTCCGGGAACCGAGGCCACCTGGTTGATCGGCTGGTTCGAGGTCCAGGTGATGCTCTCGGCGCCGGTGTTCTCGGCGTCGGCGCCCACCAGCGCGTAACCACTCACGCGTGCTCCGCCGGAGTCCGTGACCACGATGTCCCGCAGGGTCAGCGTGTTGGCGCCGCTGACCCTGGTGTACAGCGCGGGCTTGCCCGGGATGTTCTTGTAGACCCTGTTGCCCATGGCCGACGCCGTTCCGTTGGTCGGCACGGCGAAGGCGGCCACGGGCACCGCCGGGCCGCCCGCGGGCCGGTTCACGATGTTGAACGTCATCGTGTAGCCGCCGGGCAGGGTGACTTTCATGTTCTGGCCCGCGGCGGAGCTGGCCTGGGTGTTGTTGTAGGCGCTCATGTCGAGCCAGCACAGGGTGGAGGCACTGGGCCCGCCGGTGCCGTAACCACAGCCGACCGGCGCGTCCGCGGCCGAAGCCGGTGACGCGCCACCGACCATGGTCAGTGCCGCCAGCCCAGCGGCCGACAGCACACCGCCGACCCGGGCGACGGCGCGCCTCAGCGTGTTTGATTCCTGCGACATCCGTTTCTCCATCAGTCGATGTCACCGGTCGGTGACCACTGATGGACCGGGATCAACGGCACGATCTGACGTGGGCTAATCAGCCCGGGGGACCCCGCGCCGTGCAATAGCCGGCTGGCTCTGGCGGGCTCAGCCGGCCAGCACCTGCGGCGACAGCTGCTTCAGCATCGCGTCGGTCCACTTCAGCTGGCGCAGCGCGTGCGGGTGGCAGCGGCTCGCCAAGGCCAGCAGGTCGTCGTCCTTGATGGCCTGCGCTCCTTGCGCCAGCAGTTCCCAGTCCAGCGACACCCCGGCGCACGCGCGGTGCAGCCGGCGCAGGTCGGCCAGCAACAGCACCCCCGGCTCGGGCCGGGTGCTCAGCAACTCGCTCACCGCGGCGCGCACCGGCGCCAGCGGGCCCGACCGTTCGGCGACCTCGGCGCCCAGGTCCAGGCCGTACGGGCGGCCGGCTTCGGCCAGCGCGCGGACGTGGTCGCGGGACCAGCGCGCCAGGTCGCGGGTGACGTGGTGGATCTCGGGTTCGGCGTGGTGTCGGTCGGACACCTTGAGCAGGTCCCGCACCAGCGTCTTCTCGGCGCGGTGCAGTTCCCGCAGGGCGAGGGCGATCTTCATCGGGTCCCCTCCGCGGGGCGGATCGCGGCGGCCGCGGTCTTGAACAGCGGCTGCTTGGACACCGGGTCCCAGTCGGTGATCGTGAGCTCGTTGGCGGCCCGGTGTCGCCCGGACGGGTCGTCGGCGTCCCAGTAGCCGTAGTGGAACGGCAGGAACAGCACCCCGTCCCGGATGCCGCTGATGCGCACCCGGGCGCGGACCGCGCCGCGTGGCGTGGTGATCTCGGCGAGATCCCCTTCGGACAGATCGTGCGCCTTCGCGTCCTGTTCGGACATCTCCACCCACACCTCGGGAGCCGCGTCCCGCAGCTCCGGCACGCGGCCGGTCTTGGTGCGGGTGTGGAACTGGTAGATCGTGCGCCCGGTGATCAACGCGAACGGGTGCTCGGCGGACGGCATCTCGTGCGGCGGCACGTACTCCGCCGCCTTGAGCATGGCCTTGCCGTCCGGGTTGAACGCGCGGTACTCGCTCTCCTCGGCGGGCGCGCCGGTGATCAGGTCCCGCCCGTATTCCTCGCAGTAGCCGGGCTGGGCGAAGAACTTCCCGTCGGCGTAGAGCCGTTCGGTGCCGTCGGGATGCTCGGCGTCGCAGGGCCACTGGATGGCGCGCTCACGCAGCTTGCCGTAGCTGAGCCCGGTGTAGTCGCAGGGCCGTCCGGCGCTGGCCCGCTGCCACGCCTCGAACGCCGACTCCGCGTCGTGCCAGGGCGGGAACGGCTGCCCGTCGCGGTCGCGGAAGTCCATGCGCCGCGCGTAGTCGAGGAAGATGTCCAGGTCCGGCCGCGCCTGCCCGGGCGGGTCGACGGCCTTCTCCGACAGGTGCACGGTGCGGTCGGCATTCGTGAACACGCCCGTCTTCTCGCCCCACATCGCCGCGGGCAGCACCACGTCGGCCAGCTCGGCGGTCTCGGTGCGGAACGCGTCCTGGACCACGAGGAACAACCGGTCCTGCGACAGGATGGACCGGATGCGCGCGAGGTCGGGCAGCGACACCGCGGGGTTGGTGGCCGACACCCACAGCAGGCGCAGGCTGCCGTTCTCGGCGTAGCGGAAGATCTGCATCGCGTGCGTCGGCGGGGCGTAGTGCGGGATCTGCCGCACCTCGAGGTTCCACAGGTCCGCCAGTTCCGCGACGTGCGCGTCGTTGGCCCAGTTGCGGAACCCGGTGAGGTCGCCGTCCGCGCCGCATTCCCGGGTGTTCTCGGCCGTGGGCTGGCCGTTCATCTGCAGGACCCCGCACCCCGGACGGCCGAGCATGCCGCGGACCAGGTTGACGTTGTTCACCTGCACGGCCGCGGCGGTGGCCTGGTGGGACTGGTAGAAGCCCTGCAGCACGGTGGACAGCAGCCGCTGCGCGCCGCCGAGCAGAGCCGCGGCCTCGCGGATGCGCGCGGCGGGGACGCGGCAGATCTCGGCCGCGCGTTCGGGCGGGTAGTCCGCGACGAGCGCGGCGAGCTGGTCGAAGCCCACGGTGCACCGGTCCACGTAGTCGTGGTCGACCCAGTCGCGGGCGATGATCTCGTGCAGCAACGCGTTCATCAGGGCCAGGTTCGTGCCCGGCAGGGGCGCCAGGTGCACGGTGGCCGCGCGGGCGACCGGCGTGTCCCGCGGGTCGACGCACAACAGCGACGGCGGGTTCGGGCCGGCGAGCCGGTCGAGCATGCGGCTCCACAGCACGCTCTGCGTCTCGGCGACGTTGTGGCCGTAGAGGGCGATGACGTCGGCGTGGTCGACGTCGGCGTAGGAGCCGGGCTGGCCGTCGCAGCCGAAAGTCTCCTTGAGCGCGGCGGCCGCGGTCGCGGTGCACAGGCGGGTGTTGCCGTCGACGTGGTTGGTGCCGATCGCACCGTGCGCGATCGCGGCGAGCGTGTAGTACTCCTCGCAGAACAGCTGGCCGCTGGTGTAGAAGCCGATCGAGCTGGGGCCGCGCTCGTCCAGCAGGGCTCGGCTGCGGTCGGCGACCAGTGCCATCGCCTCGTCCCAGCTCGCCTCGACGAGCCGGCCGTCGCGGCGGATCAGCGGCGTGGTGAGCCGGTCCGGCGAGGCGTTGGCTTGCCAGCCGTAGAGGTCCTTCGGGTCGACGCGGCCGTGATTGACCCGGTCTTCAGCTCGGCCGCGGACGCCGACGAGACGGCCGTCCTTGACGGCCAGGTCGAGGCCGTCGCCGTTGGAGTGCAGGACCGCCGCCGTCGGGACCCAGCGGTCGACGTCGTCCTCGGTCAGGCCCTCGGCGAGCTGGGAGTCGACCCGCACGGGCCAGGGCTGCCCGGGCCCGTAGGGCGTGCGGGCGCCCCACGGATCGGCGATCGCGTCTCGTCGCACCGGACCGGGTTACCCGCTTCCCCGACGGGAAAACCACCACGGTTGCGCGGCGCAATCAACGGGCGGTGTCGGCGCCGGGGTGGAGGACGGCCTCGGCGGCGTCGGCGAAGGCGCCGAACACGAGCGTCAATGACTCGCGCGCCCGGGGTTCCATCCGGTCGAGCACCTCGGCGAGGACCGACCTGCGGTCGTGGTCGACGCGGTCGACCAGCCGGCGCCCGCGTGCCGTCGGCGCCAGCAGGGTTTCCCGCTTGTTCAGCGGGTTCGCGGCGCGTTGCAGCAGCTTGACCGCCTCCAGGCGGTCACAGGCGCGGGTCACCGACGACGGGTTCATGCCCAGCTCGGCGGCCACCCGCCGCATCGTGACCGGGGTGCGCTCGGCGACCACGCGCAGCGCCCGGAACTGGGTCAGAGTCAGCCCCGCGGTCCCCCGCTCGACCGTAGCGTCGGCGATGCCGACCATCGACCGCAGCACCGCGAGGGCGGCCTCCGTCTCCGTCTGCACCGCGTTCGGTTGCGTCACGCAACCACCGTACGGGAGGTTTTCCCGCCGGGTGCAACTCGTTGCAACCCTGGCCGCGCCGTCGCCGCCACGTCACCCTCGACGGCACGGTTCGGCGACGAGGAGGTCCCATGAAAGCCGCACGGTTCCACGGTCCCGGCGACATCCGGATCGACGAGGTGCCCGACCCGAAGGTGGGGCCGGGGCAGGTGGAGGTCTCGGTCGACTGGTGCGGCATCTGCGGCACCGACCTGCACGAGTACCTGGAAGGCCCGATCTTCATCCCGCCGGCCGGATCGCCGCACCCGCTCACCGGGGTCGCGCTGCCCGTGGTGATGGGCCACGAGTTCGCGGGGGTGGTGTCCGCGGTCGGACCGGGCGTCGCCGGCATCGCCGAAGGTGACCGCGTCGCCGTCGAGCCGTATCACGTGTGCGGCAAGTGCGCCGCCTGCCAGGCGGGGCGCTACAACATCTGCCGCAACCTCGGCTTCATCGGCCTGTCCGGCAACGAGGGCGGCTTCGCCGAGCGGTGTGTGGTCGACCAGCGCTGGATCCACCAGCTCGGCGACCTGCCCACCGACATCGGCGCCCTGGTCGAACCGCTGGCCGTGGGCTACCACGCGGTGCGGCTGTCCGGGATCCCCGAGGGCGGTACCGCGGCGGTGTACGGCGCGGGCCCGATCGGTCTCGTCACCGCCGCCGCGCTCAAGGCCCGCGGCGCCGGCCGGGTGATCGTGGTGGAACCGGCCGCCGCCCGCAAGGCGAAGGCCGGGCCCGCCGGCGCGGACGTCATCATCGACCCGACGGCCGACGACGCCACCGAGGCGATCCGGGACCTGACCGACGGCGCGGGCGCCGACGTGGCGTTCGAGTGCGCCGGCATCGACGCGGTCCTGGCGTCGGCGATCTCGTCGGTGCGCCCCGGCGGGACCGTGGTCAACGTCGCGATCTGGGGCCACGTGCCGCGGGTGGCGGTCAACGACCTGGTGATGAGCGAGATCAACCTGGTCGGCTCGCTGGCCTACTGCGGCGACCACGCCGGCACCATCGCGCTGCTGCGTGAGGGCAAGGTCGACGCGTCGCAGTTCATCACCGGCCGGATCACCCTCGACGACCTCGTCGACGGCGGGTTCCGGGAGCTGATCGACAACAAGGAGGACAACGTCAAGATCCTCGTCTCACCCCGGGAGCAGCTCGCCTGACGTGACGGGCGGAAACCGCTTCGCGTGTGGGCGGGTGCGGGCGTAGCTTGGAGCTTCGTCGCAGCCTGCGGGAGCCGTCATGGATCGCTCCACCACCGCGCGTGCGGAGAAGCTCGACCGCGAGGTCGTCGTCACCGGGCTCGTCGTCGTGTGCGGGTTCATCATGGTCGTGTTCGACACGACGATCGTCAACGTCGCGCTGGAGACCGTGAGCCGCCAGCTCGGCGGGAACCTGTCCACGGCCCAGTGGATCGTGACCGGGTACCTCCTGGCGGTGGGCCTGGTCATCCCGCTCACCGGGTGGGCCGTGGACCGGTTCGGCACCAAACCGGTGTGGATCGTGTCGGTGGTGTTGTTCGCGGCGGGTTCGGCGCTGTGCGCGAGCGCGTGGTCGATCGAGAGCCTGATCGCGTTCCGCATCGTGCAGGGCCTCGGTGGCGGGATGCTCCTGCCGAGCGGGCAGACGATCATCACCCGCGCCGCCGGGCCGGCGCGGCTGGGGCGCGCGATGGCGATCCTCGGGGTGCCGATGCTGCTCGGGCCCGTCTTCGGCCCGGTGCTCGGCGGTCTGCTGGTCGAGTACGCCAGCTGGCACTGGATCTTCCTGGTCAACGTGCCGGTGGCGGCGTGCGCGGTCGCGCTGGCGGTGTGGAAGCTGCCCGGCGGCGGCGAGGCCGAGCACCCCGGCCGGATCGACGTGCGTGGTCTCGTCCTGCTGTCCGGGAGCCTCGTCGTGCTGCTCTACGGCCTGTCGCGGGCCAGCTCGCAGGGCGGTTTCGGGCAGTGGAGCGTGCTCGCCTGGCTCATCGCCGGGGGCGCGGGCCTCGCGTTGTACGTGTGGCACAGCCTTGCCCGGGGGCCCGCCTCGCTGATCGACGTGCGGCTGTTCACCGACCGATATTTCACCGCCGGCACGGTGACGATCTTCCTCGTGGCGGTCGCGCTGTTCGGCGGGCTGCTCCTGCTGCCGCTGTACTACCAGACCGTGCGGGGTGAAGGTGCCCTGGCCGCGGGCCTGCTGATCGCGCCGCAAGGACTCGGCGCGATGGTGGCGATGCCGCTCGCCGGACGGCTGACCGACCGGATCGGGGCGGGCTACGTCGTGCCGGTGGGCATCGTGCTCGCGCTGCTGGGCACCGCACCGCTGGGCGTGCTCGGGACCGGCACGTCGTACGGATGGCTGAGCGCGGTCCTGTTCGTGCGCGGCCTGGGGCTGGGGTCGGTGATGATGCCGACGTTCGCCGCCGCGTACGCGCAGCTCGACAGGCGTGCCGTGTCCCGCGCCGCGCCCACGCTCTCGGCGATCCAGCAGATCGGGGCTTCGCTGGGCAGCGCGCTGCTCGTGACCGCGCTGACCCAGCACCTCACCGGCGAACTCGCCGCGCGCGGCATCCCCGCGGTCGGCGCCGGGGCGAACCAGATCACCTCGATGCCACCCACCGCGAGGGCGACGGTGGCCCCGATCCTGGCCGAGTCGTTCGGTTTCGCGTTCTGGGTGGCGTTCGGCATGACGGCGGTGCTGATCGTTCCCGCGCTCCTACTGCCCCGCCACCCCGGGCGAAGCATGGGCGCGATGGGTCCCGGGGCCTGAGTCGCCGGCGAGACGCACCGCGATGCCATAACGTTTGACGTTATTAACGCGCCGCGTTATGCTATCTCCGGTGATCAGGTCGTTCGCGGACAAAGACACCGAGAAGTTGTGGCAACGGCATCGCGTCAGGCGGTTCGAAGCCGTCGAACGGGTCGCCCGGCGCAAGTTGGAGATGGTCAACGCCGCGGCCACTCTGACAGACCTGACGGTCCCCCCGGGCAACCGGCTCGAACCTCTGCGCGGCGACCGCCTTGGGCAGTACAGCATCCGCATCAACGACCAGTTCCGGGTCTGCTTCCGCTGGACCGAAGCCGGCCCCGAAGACGTCGAGATCTGCGACTACCACTGACCGGAAGGAGAAACACCATGAGCGACGACCGGCTACCCCCGATTCACCCCGGCGAGATCCTCGCCGAGGAGTTCCTCGCCCCGCTCGGCCTCACCCAGCACAAGCTGGCCATCGACATCCACGTTCCGCCCCGCCGGATCAACGAGATCGTGCACGGCAAGCGCGCCATCACCGCCGACACCGCACTGCGGCTGGCCCGCTTCTTCGGCACCTCGGACCAGTTCTGGGTGAACCTGCAGGCCCGCTACGACCTCGAACGCGAACGCGACAAGATCGGCGCCGAGCTCGCCGAGATCCGGCCCCTCGACCTCGCCTGCTGACCGACCGACGCCCCGGCACAACGACATCCGAAACCCGTTGGCAACAAAGGCCTCGTTCCGAAACGAGCCGGTGTTCCGGATGCAACGCCCCCGACATCGCGGGCCGGTGAACTACTCCCATCGCCGCAGATGGGGAGGAAACCCGTGCCGGAGATTGTCTTTCGCGTTCGTTGGCCGGACGCCTCCGTTCAGCAATGCTACTCGCCCTCCACGGTCGTGGAGGAGTTCTTCGTTCCCGGGGACAGCTATCCGGTCGCCGAGTTCGTCGACCGCAGCCGCACGGCGCTGACCCAGGCCTCGGAGCGGGTGCGCCGCATCTACGGGTTCGGCTGCGCCCAAGCCGCGGCCCAGCTGGCCGACATCGAGGCCCGTGCGAAGTCGTTCGAGGACGGCCGGGTCGTTGTCGAGGGGTTCGAGCGATGAACGGCCACCACACGGTCGTCGTGGTCGGCGGCGGCCAGGCCGGGCTGTCGATGAGCCACTGCCTGTCCGCTCGCGGCATCGACCACGTCGTGCTGGAACGCGACACCGCGGGCCACGAGTGGGCCGACCGACGCTGGGACTCCTTCTGCCTGGTCACCCCGAACTGGCAGTGCCGCCTGCCCGGGTTCCCCTACCCCGGCGACGATCCCGACGGGTTCATGGTGCGCGACGAGATCGTCGCCTACCTGCGCGCCTACCGGGACGCCTTCGACTTCCCGCTCGTCGAAGGGATCGAGGCGACCCGGCTGCGCCGCACCGCCCACGGGTTCCGGGTGTCCACATCAGAGGGTGACCTCACCGCCGACCACGTCGTGCTCGCCACCGGCCCCTACCAGGTGCCGCTGATCCCGCGGATGGCCGAACGGCTGCCCGGGCACCTGGTGCAGGTCCACTCCGCGGACTACCGCAATCCCGGACAACTACCGCCGGGTGAGGTGCTCGTCGTCGGCACTGGCCAGTCCGGCTGCCAGATCGCCGAGGACCTGCACCTGGCCGGCCGCCGCGTGCACCTGGCCGTGGGCACCGCGCCGCGCGTCGCCCGCCGCTACCGGGGCCGCGACGTCGTCGCCTGGCTGGACGACATGGGCTACTACCGGCGCGGCATCGACGAGTTCGCCGACGCCGACGCCGTCCGGTTCCGCGCCAACCACTACGTCACCGGCCGCGACGGCGGACGCGACATCGACCTGCGCGCCTTCGCCCGAGACGGCATGCAACTCTACGGCCGGCTCACCGGCATCGACGGCGGGCGCCTGACCTTCGCCCAGGATCTCCAGAAGAACCTCGACGCCGCCGACGCCGTCTCCGAAGGCATCAAGGACTCCATCGACACCTGGATCACCGCCCGCGGCCTCGACGCGCCACACGAGGACCGGTACGTCCCGGTGTGGCAGCCGGACACCGAACCGTCCGAACTGGACCTCCACGCCAGCGGCATCACCTCCGTGGTGTGGAGCACCGGATTCGGCCGCGACCACCGCTGGATCGAGGTGCCGGTGTTCGACGGCCGGGGCTACCCCACCCACGAACGCGGCGTCACCAGCTGCCCCGGCCTGTACTTCATCGGCCTGCCCTGGCAGCACACCTGGGGCTCCGGCCGGTTCTGCGGCGTCGCCGACGACGCCGAGTACCTGGCCGCGCACATCGCCTCCGCGCACCGCCGCACCGACGGGCTGCACTGGATCGCCGGCACCCCGGACAGCACGTACCCGGCCGACGAGTACTGGACCGCGCCCCGGACGGTGGCCTGATGCCGGTCAACGACGCGCACCGCCACCTCGGCGTGCTGCCCGCCTACCCGTTCTACGGCGGCCCCGCCGTCCACCCCGACCTCGGCGCCCGCGCCACCATCGGCGAGCTGATCGCCGACCTCGACGCCGAAGGCACCGAACGCGCTCTGGTCATCCCCAACTACGGGGTGCCGGACCCGGAAATCGCGTTCTCCTTCAACGAACTCTGCGTCGAGGCGGCCCAGCGCGACGACCGGATCCGCGCCGGCCTGTGGGTCTCCCCGCTGGAACGCGACGCCGAACGCACCGCGAAGGCGCTGAACCTGGCCGCCGAACCCGGTGTCCGGGCGCTGAAACTGAGCTTCCTGCTCGGCGGCCGCCCCACCGACCCGGCCTGCCGCCCCGGCCTGGACCGGATCTTCGCCACCGCCCGCGAGCACGACCTGGTCGTCCACGTGCACACCTCCCCCGGCGCGGCCTCCGACATCGACGAGGTCGGCACGCTGGTCGAGCACTACGGCGACGACGTCAAGGTGCACCTGGTGCACTTCGGCGGCGGCATGAGCGGCCACATCAAGCTCGTGGGCAGCCGGTTCTTCGACTGGATCGCGGCGGGCAAGCAGGTCTACACCGACCTGTCCTGGGCGATCGGCTTCGCGCCGCGCTGGCTGGCCGCCGAGGTCGACCGCCGCGGCATCGGCGGCGACCGCATCCTCTTCGCCAGCGACGAGCCGTGGGGCGACCAGGCCGGCGAGTACGCCCGGCTGGCCGCCGCGGCCGGCGACGGCGAGCTCGCGGAACTGGTTTTCCGCGGCACCTTCGACAAGCTCTACGGGTGATCCGCACCCGTGGCAACCCCCGCAACAACAAGGAGAATCATCGTGTCCGAGCTGACCGAGACCGAGCAGCAGAGCCTCAACGAGATCCCGCACCCGTCGCTGCCGGAGGGCTCCAGCATCTACGGCGGCACCAAGGTGTTCCCGGACTACCAGGCCGAACCCGGCCAGTCGTACTTCACGCTCGTGCACGGCATCGCGCACGAGTCGTCGGTGAGTTTCGTGGCGATCCTGCAGGCCACCCGCGCGCTGCGCAAGGGCTTCGAATCCGCCATCTACTTCTACGGCCCCGGCTCGATGAACGCCATGGCCACCCGCGGTTTCCCCACCACGGGCAACTCCGCCTTCCCCGGTGAGCACAACATCAACGACCAGCTCAAGACGTTCATCAAGGAGGGCGGCAAGGTCTACTGCTGCCGCTTCGGGCTGTCCCTGCACGGGCTGCGGGAGGAGGACCTGATCGAGGGCGTCATCCCGACACACCCGCTGGACGTGCAGGACGCGCTCATCCACTACGCCCGCAAGGGGGCGATCATCAACTCGACCTACATGTGGTGACCCCGGGCTGACGGAAGAGGAGGCAGTGCGCGTGAAGACCGACAACCTGGACGCCCGGACCGACCTCGCGGTGCACGGGGTGCGCTGGGACGCGCCCGTGCGGCGCAGCAAGGGCGCCGGCCCGAGCGACGACGGGCACCTCGTCGTCGACGGTGCGAACGCGGCGCTGCCGCTGAACCCGGACAGCCCCTACACCCTGCGCGACGGCCGTGTCTACAGGGGACGGATCGACCTCGGGCTGACCGTGGAACCGGTGTCCCGCCCGAAGTTCTACGACCTGGAGACCGCGGACGGCGTGCCGTACCGCAAGATCGCGCTGCTGCACGGGCGGGACGTGCTCGCCACGACCGTCGTGCAGACGTGCATCCGCTACGCCGAGGACCAGCGGTGCCGGTTCTGCACCATCGAGGAATCGCTCAAGGCCGGGGACACCGTCGCGGCGAAGACCCCGGCGCAGCTGGCCGAGGTCGCCGAGGCCGCGGTCCGGCTCGACGGGGTGCGGCAGATGGTGATGACCACCGGCACCACGGCGGGCCCGGACCGCGGCGCCCGGCACCTTGTCCGCTGCGTCAAGGCGGTGCTCGACGCGGTGCCGGGGCTGCCGGTGCAGGTGCAGATCGAGCCGCCGGGCGAGCTGTCGGTGATCGCCGACCTGCGTGCGGCGGGCGCGACGTCGATCGGCATCCACGTCGAGTCGCTGGACGACGAGGTCCGGCGGCGGTGGATGCCCGGCAAGGGCTCGGTGCCGCTGGCCGAGTACGAGGCCGCGTGGGACGAAGCGGTGCGGGTGTTCGGCCGCAACAAGGTCTCCACGTACCTGCTGATCGGGCTCGGCGAGGATCCGGACGAGCTGGTAAGCGGCGCGGCTCGGCTGATCGAACGGGGCGTGTACCCGTTCGTGGTGCCGATGCGGCCGATGGCCGGCACCCTCGCGCGGCGGGACGGCGTGTCCGGGCCGCCCGCGTCGCTGGTGCGCGACGTGAGCGAGCGGGTCGCGAAGTTGTTGCTGGAGGCGGACATGCGCGGCGCGGACCAGGAAGCCGGCTGCGCGGCCTGCGGGGCGTGTGGCGTGCTGAGCGCGGCGGGAGCCTGACGTGATGCCCGACGTGCTGGCCCTGCTGGGCGATTCGGCGACCCTGGCCCGGCGTCCCGCCTTCCACATCGAACCGGCCGACGCCGTCGCGGTGCGCGCCTACCACGCCCTGCGCACCGAGGTGTTCGTGCACGAACAGGGTTTGTTCGACTCGCACGACCGGGACGAGCGGGACGACGACCCGCGCACCGTCGTCCTGGTCGCCCGGGACCGGGAGGGCACGGTCATCGGCGGTGTCCGGCTCGGCCCGGCCACCGCCGAGGACATCGGCTGGTGGCTGGGTGGGCGGCTGGTGGTGCACCCCGCGTGCCGGGGCCGGGTCGGCCCGGCGCTGGTGCGAGCCGCCTGTGCGCATGCCGAGAACGCCGGGGTGCTGCGGTTCGAGGCCACGGTGCAGGCCCGCAACGAGAGCCTGTTCGCCCGGCTGGGCTGGGACCGGGTGCGTCCGGTGACGGTCGCGGACACCCCGCACGTGCTGATGCGGTACCCGATCGGCCGCATCGCCGCGCTGGCCAGGGCGACCAAGAGCGACCTCGGGCCGCTGCTGTCCGGGCTGACCGGCGTGCCCGGCTTCGTCGGCGACGACGGGGTTCCGGTGCCGGGCAGCGACGTGGTGGCGGCGTGCGACGCGATCCTGCCGTCCATGGTGGAGCGCGACCCGGACTGGGCCGGCTGGTGCTCGGTCCTGGTCAACGTCAACGACCTCGCCGCGATGGGCGCGGAACCGGTCGGGCTGCTGGATGCCCTCGGCGCGCGTGACGCGTCGTTCGCCAGCCGCGTGCTCGGCGGGCTGCGCCGGGCGAGCCAGGCCTACGGCGTGCCCGTGCTCGGCGGGCACACGCAACTCGGCGTGCCCGCCTCGCTCGCCGTGACCGCGTTGGGCCGCACGGACTCCCCGGTGCCCGGTGGCGGTGGACGGCCTGGCCAGCGGGTGCGGCTCACCGCCGACCTCGGCGGGCGGTGGCGGCCCGGATACGCCGGACGGCAATGGGATTCGACGACCTCCCGCCGCACACCGGAACTGCGCGCCATGCTGACCGCCGTCGCCCGGGCACGGCCCGCGGCGGCGAAGGACGTGTCGATGGCCGGCATCGCCGGAACGCTCGGGATGCTCGCCGAGGCCAGCGGCTGCGGCGCCGTCCTCGACGTGGCCGCCGTGCCCCGGCCCCGCGGCGCGAGCGCCGGCGACTGGCTCACCTGCTTCCCCGGCTTCGCGATGCTCACCACCGGGCCGGCAGAGCTCGACGCCGGACCGGCGGTGAGCGCCGAATGCGGTGAGCTGGTGGCCGGGCGCGGCGTCGCGCTGCGCTGGCCGGACGGAGAACAGACCCAGGCCATCGCGGCCGGGGTGACCGGATTGGGGACCTCATGAGCACCCTGCGGATGGCCGCGGTCGCGGCGCCCTTCGACCGCGACCTGGAGGGCGACTTCGACCGCATCGCCGCCCTGATCGCCACCGCCCGCGCGGACGGCGTCGGGCTGCTCGCCCTGCCCGAGGCCTGCCTCGGCGGCTACCTGGCCAACCTCGACGGCGACGCCGACGGGCCACCACCCCTGGACGTCGACGGCCCCGAAATCAAGCGGCTGGCCGCGCTCGCCGGCGACATGGTGGTCACCGCCGGCTACTGCGAACACGCCGGGGGACGGCTCTACAACAGCGTCGTCTGCGTAACCGGCGACGGCGTGCTGGGCAACCACCGCAAGGTGCACCAGCCGCTGTCGGAGGACGCCACCTACCGCGCCGGCGACGGGTTTGCCGCGTTCGACACGCCGGTCGGGCGGCTGGGCATGCTCATCTGCTACGACAAGGCGTTCCCCGAATCCGCGCGCAGCCTCGCCCTCGACGGCGCCGAGATCGGCGTGTGCGTCTCGGCGTGGCCGGGCAGCCGCACCAACCCCGCCGCGGACCTCGCGCAGGACCGGTGGAAACGCCGCTTCGACCTGTTCGACCAGGCGCGGGCGCTGGAGAACCAGATCGTGTGGCTGTCGGCCAACCAGTCCGGCGCGTTCGGCGACCTGCGGTTCGTCGCCAGCGCGAAGGTCGTCGACCCGGGCGGTGAGATCCTGGCCGGCACCGGGGTCGCCGAGGGCATCGCGGTCGCCGAGCTCGACGTGCGGCAGGCGCTGGAGACGGCGCGCCGGTCCATGGGGCACCTGCGGGACCGGCGGCCGGCGGCCTACCCGGCGCTGGCCACCGGCGAGGAGGAACTCGCCGCGGCGCGATACTGACGCGATGGGGACCATCCGCATCGGAGCCGTGGCCGCGCACTTCGGCCGCGACCTCGACTTCGACCTGCAGCGCATCGCCACGCTCATCGAGCACGCCCGCTCCTCGGGGGTGGCGCTGCTGGTGCTGCCGGACGCCGCGCTCGGCGGGTACCTCGCCGACCTGCGGCACCCCGACCCCGGCGCGCTGCCGCCCGCGCTCGCCCCGGACGATGTGCACCTGCGCAAGATCGCCGCGCTCGCCGCGGACATGGTGGTGTGCGTCGGATACTGCGAAGCCGACGGCGAGCACCGCTACAACGCGGCGGCGTGCGTCACCGGCGACGGCGTGCTCGGCAGGCACCGCAAGGTGCACCAGCCGCCCGGCGAGGTCGCCGCCTACTCGGCAGGCACCTCCTTCGCCGCGTTCGACTCGCCGGTGGGGCGGCTGGGCATGCTCATCGACTACGACAAGACGTTCCCCGAATCGGCGCGCAGCCTCGCCCTCGACGGCGCCGAGATCCTGGCCTGCCTGTCGGCGTGGCCCACCAGCATCACCAACCGCGCGCCGCGCATGTCGCAGGACCGGCAGGCCCGGTTGTTCGACCTCTACGACCAGGCGCGCGCGGCGGAGAACCAGGTGGTGCTGGCCTCGTCCAACCAGACCGGCGCGATGGGCGGGATGCGCTTCCTGGGCCAGGCCAAGGTGGTCGGGCCGGGCGGCGACATCCTCGCCCGCACCTGGAGCAAGGCCGGCATCGCGATCGCCGAGGTCGACGTCGCCGGCGAGGTCGCCACCGCGCGGCGGGTGCTGCACCACCTGGCCGAGCGCAAACCCGACGCCTACTGGAGCCGCACGTGAGGATCGCCCTGCTCAGCTACTCGACGAAGCCGCGCGGCGGGGTCGTGCACACGCTGGCCCTGGCCGAGGCGCTGGCCGCCGAGGGCGCGGAGGTGACCGTGTGGTCGCTGGGCCGCGGTGGGGACAGCGGGTTCTTCCGTCCGGTCGACCCAGCGGTGACAGTGCGGATCGTGCCGTTCCCGGACGTCGAAGGTGAGGGCGTGGGGCCGCGGATCCTGCGTTCGATCGAGGTGCTGCGGGCCGCGTCCGACCCGGGCGGCTACGACATCGTGCACGCCCAGGACTGCATCAGCGCCAACGCGGTCGAGCGGGTCGTGCGCACGGTGCACCACATCGACCACTTCACGACGCCCGAGCTGGCCGCCTGCCACGAACGCGCGATCCGCCGCCCGTATGCGCACGTCTGCGTGTCCGCCGCGGTGGCCGGGGAGCTGCGCGAGGGCTGGGGTGTCGAGGCGACGGTGATCCCGAACGGCGTCGACTACGAGCGGTTCGCCACCGCCGAGCCGGATCCCGCGTGGTCGGGCCGGTTTGTGTTGTCGGTGGGCGGGATCGAGCCGCGCAAGGGTTCGCTGGATCTGCTGGAGGCCTACGCGCTGCTGCGCGAGACCGACCCGGACGTGCGGCTGGTGATCGCGGGCGGCGAGACGCTGTTCGACTACCGCGACTACCGGACGGCGTGGGAGAAGCGGGCTGCCGAGCTGGGTGTGGAGCCGGTGGTACTGGGTCCGGTCGCCCACGAGTCGCTGCCGTCCCTGGTCGCGGCGGCGGACGTGTTCGCCTTCCCCTCGACCAAGGAGGGCTTCGGCCTCGCCGCGATGGAGGCGCTGGCCGCCGGGGTCCCGGTGGTCACCCGCGAACTCCCCGTGCTGCGTGAGGTGTTCGACGGCGCCGCCCGGTTCGCCTCCGGCCCCGCCGGGCTGGCCGACCAGATGCGAGCCGCGCTGGCTGACCCCGGCCGGCTGCGGGAACCCGGCCGCCGGCTGGCGGCGTCCTACGACTGGGGCGCCGCGGCGCGGGCGCACCTGGCGCTGTACCGGGGGCTGCTGGCGGAGTGAGGCCGTTTCCAGGCGGCCGACGAGCGGTTACAGTCTTCGGCATGTCCGGCGCAGTGCTCGTCGCCGTTGACGGGAATGCGGACGTACTCGGGGATGTCGAGCGGGAGCTGCGGGAGCGCTACGCCCGGCACTACCGGATCGTGTGCCTGTCCTCCCCTCGCGAGGCGCTGACTGTCCTCGAGGAATTCGCCGGCGCGGGTGACGAGGTCGCGCTCGTCCTCGCCGGCCAGTGGCTGCCCGGGATGACCGGCAGCGAGCTGCTGGACCGCACCCGCCGCCTCCACCCCCACGCGAAACGCGGGCTGCTGATCGCGTGGGGCGACTGGGGCGACCGCGAAACCGGCGAGGCGATCTACACCTCGATCGCCCGCGGGCTCATCGATCACTACGTCCTGCGGCCGATGGCCACCCCGGACGAGGCGTTCCACCAGGCGATCTCGAGTTCGCTGCTGGACTGGGCCGAGTCGCGGCGGACCTCGCCCTACACCATCCACGTCATCGGGGAGAGCTGGTCCGGCCGGGCCTACGAGCTGCGCCAGACCCTCGGCCGGTGCGCGATCCCGCACTCGTTCTGCCTGGCCGACTCCGAGGAGGGCCGCGCACGCCTGGCCGCGGTGGGTGACGGGATCCGGCTGCCGGTCGTCCTCTTCCCCGACGGCACGGTCCTCACCGACCCGAGCAACACCGAGCTGGCGGTGGCGTCGGGCTCGCCGGTGAGTCCCGAGCGGATGGAGTTCGACCTCGTCATTGTCGGCGCCGGGCCGGCCGGGCTGTCCGCGGCCGTGTACGGCGCGTCGGAGGGGTTCAGCACGCTGGTCGTCGACGAGGGCGGGCTCGGCGGCCAGGCGACCTCCAGCTCGCTGATCCGCAACTACCTCGGGTTCCCCCGCGGCGTCAGCGGCCGACGCCTCGCCCAGCAGGCCTACGACCAGGCGTGGGTCTTCGGCGCGAAGTTCGCGTTCATGCGGCAGGCGCTCGGCCTGGAGCGCGCGGACGGCGAGGTGGTCGTCACCCTGTCCGGCGACGCCCGTGTGCGGACCCGCGCGGTCCTCCTGGCCACCGGCGCGAGCTACCACCAGCTCGGGGTGCCGGCGCTGGAAGCCCTGAGCGGCGCCGGGGTCTTCTACGGCCCGCCGTCGTCCGAAGCGCCCGCCATGACCGGCCGCGACGTGTACGTGCTCGGTGGCGGCAACTCGGCCGGCCAGGCCGCGCTGTACCTCGCCCGCTACGCCCGCAGCGTCACGCTCGTGGTCCGCGCCTCGTCGCTGGACGCCGGGATGTCGCAGTACCTGACGCGCGAGATCGCGGCGACCCCCGGGCTGGAAGTCCGCACCGGAACCGAGATCGTGGGCGGCGGCGGTGACGGGCGGCTGGACCACCTCGTGCTCCGCGACCGCGCGACCGGCGGCGAGGAGACCACCGGCGCGGACGGGCTGTTCATCATGATCGGCGCCCGGCCGCACACCCACTGGCTGCCAGCCGAGATCGACCGGGACGACCAGGGTTTCGTCCTCACCGGATCCGACCTCCGCGACGGCACCTGGCCACTGCAGCGCAACCCGCTGCTCCTCGAAACGAGCATGCCCGGCGTCTTCGCCGCCGGCGACGTCCGGCACGGATCGGTGAAACGCGTGGCCTCGGCCGTCGGCGAAGGTTCGGTGGCGATCCAGCTACTGCACCGCCTCTTCGCGGCGAACGCCCAGCAACCCCGCGGACGCGCGAAGGAGGCGCGCCCCGCACCGGCGAGCTAGCTGTCGTGACTCGTGAGGTTGTGGACGGCGTGTTGGGTTGATTGTGGGGAGGGCCTCCGGGCGGAGTGGGTGTTGCGACGCATCCACTACCAGCCCTGGAGGTCCTCGATGGGTCACGCTAACGCACGCACCACGCGTGTATGCTCGGCAGTTGATTGTGCAGCGTTATCAGGCGGGGTGGCCGCCGGCGCGGATTGCTGAGCAGCTCGGGGTGGCGCGGTCCACGGTCTACAAGTGGCTGGCGCGGCACCGGGAGGAGGGCGAAGCGGGATTGGTCGATCGCTCCTCCCGCCCGCATCACAGCCCCACCCGCCTGCCTGTGGAGACCGAAGCCGCGATCCTGGCGTTGCGTCAGCAGTGCCATCGGGGTGCGGTGTTCCTCGCTGGGCAGCTCGGGCTGGTGGCCTCCACCGTCGGTCGTGTCCTGCGTCGTCGGGACGTACCACCGTTGTCGGCGATCGATCCGATCACCGGGATGCCAGTGCGGCGGCGGCACTCGGGCATCCGCTACGAACGCCGCGCCCCGGGCGAACTGCTGCACATCGACGTCAAGAAACTCGGGCGAGTGCCTGACGGCGGCGGCTGGCGGATGCACGGCCGCCGCGAGCAGGTCCGCGGCCGCGGTATCGGCTACGACTACCTGCACGTCGCCATCGACGACCACACCCGCCTGGCCTACGTCGAGGCCCTGCCCGACGAACGCGACACCACCGCCGCCGCGTTCCTGCACCGCGCCGTGGCCTGGTTCCGCCACCACGGCATCACCGTGCTGCGAATCCTGACCGACAACGCCCTGGTCTACCGCCGAGGCACCTGCTGGGCCGCGGTCTGCACCGCCCTCGGGCTGCGCCGCCGCTACATCAGACCCGGCTGCCCCTGGACCAACGGCAAAGCCGAACGCTTCCACCGCACCCTGCTCACCGAATTCGCCTACGCCCAGCCCTGGACCTCCAACACCCACCGCCTGACAGCCTTGCCCACCTGGGTCCAGCACTACAACACTGAACGCCCACACTCCGCCCTAGCAGCCCACCCACCCATCAGCCGACTGCCCTGACCCTCCACAACCTGTCAGGTCACGACAGCAGCGCTTGCCCGTGGCGGCGAGCGCCGCCGCCGCGAACGAGGCCACGAGCGGACGGCGGTCCAGCTCGGCCCAAGCCAGGACGATCTCGCTGGCGGGGGCGTCGACGACCGGGACGCACACGATTCCCGGCGGCACGGGTTCGACCAGCGAGCGCGGAAGCACCGCGATCGTGCGGCCGAGCGCGATCATCTGGATCATCTGGGGCACGTCCACCAGCTCCGGCCCCGTCCCGCCGCCGGGCACGCCTTTCCACCGCGGCACCGTTTCGTGCTCGAGGTCGGCCAGCCGCACCTCGTCGCGCGCGGCCAGCCGGTGATCGGCGGGGAGGATCGCAACGCGGTCCTCGACGTGGAGCGCCTCGTACGCCAGCCCCGTGAGATCGTCGAACGGCGCGTACAGCAGCGCCAGGTCGGCCCGGCCGTCGCGCACGTAG
Source organism: Amycolatopsis sp. NPDC006125 (assembly GCF_040614195.1). Lineage (NCBI taxonomy): Bacteria > Bacillati > Actinomycetota > Actinomycetes > Pseudonocardiales > Pseudonocardiaceae > Amycolatopsis > Amycolatopsis sp. NPDC006125. Next base: position 24,827 of record NZ_JBEXTZ010000062.1, on the reverse strand, counting down.
TCCGCGCGGTCGGTGGCACCACCGAAGAGGATGTCGACCCGGCGCGCATCGGGCAGCTGGGCGTACGCGGTGAGGATCCCCGACAGCAGGTTCGCGTCGCCGCCGGGTTTGATCACGAGCCGCAGATGCGCGTCGGCGTCACCGGCCTGTCGCGCCTGCTGCACCGCGACGCTCATCGCGTTCAGCGCGTGGCGGCCGTGGTACAGCAGGGCCTCCCCCGGCGCCGTGAGCGAGACGCGCCTGCTCGAACGCACGAGCAGCTGCACCCCCAGCCGCTCCTCGACGCGCCGGATCGCTTTCGACAGCGCCGGCTGGGCGATCGACAGGCGCACCGCCGCGCGGCCGAAATGCAGCTCCTCCGCGACGGCGACGAAGTAGGCCAGCTCGCGCGTCTCGACCTCGATCATGCCTCCACGTTATCGCCGGATGACGAACCGGTCTTGGACTCCGCACGGCCGTCGTTGCTTGAATCGGTTCGTGCTCAACCACACCATGATTGTCTCCTTCGACCAGCCCATCCCGGATGCGGAGCTGGATCAATACCTGAAAGACATCGAAAACCTGATGCTGGGCTCCGGCCTCGTCCAGACCTTCGCGGCCCGGCGCCACATCCGCGTGCCCGCCGACGGCCACAGTCCCGTCTTCGTCGCCAGCGCGATCATCCAGCTCGGAGTCGCCGACCTCGACGCGCTCAACGCGGTCTTCACCGTGCCCGGTACGAGGACCTCATCCAGAGCTGGCAGTCACGGCATCCCTACCAGGTCGTCTGGACCAACCACGAGGCCCTGTCGTGGCGGGCTTCGCGGGACAGGCCGGACTGATCACCGGCGCCGGCAGCGGAATCGCCGCACGAGCGCGCTCGAATTCGCCCGGCGCGGGGCCGCGGTCGACTGGCCTTAAGCGGTGGCAAGGAAGCGATCGGACACGGGCTGCTGCCGGTGAATCCGGTGTCCGGACAGCCGGCCTTTGTGGACTGGCGCTTCCCGCGTGAGCGGGAATGGTCCCCTGTCGCCGAGACCGACGGGTGAGCCGAGCACTGGAATGGCGGCTCCTACACGCTCAGCGCGGGCGGCAGCGGCAACTGCAACACCAGAAGGGCACAACGACAACTGACCGGCTTCACCAAGCCCGAGAGCCGCGAGTGGTGTCCGCTCGCGGCCCTCGGCGCCTGATCACCACGGCTCAGGCCGTGAGCAACTGTTCGATCCGTCGCGCGGTCGCCATCACCTCGGTGGCCGCGAGGCCGGTGTCGAGGCCGTCGATCGCGACCACGCCGACGCTGCGTTCCAGCGTGCCGGCCCGGATGCCCGCGGCGAGGCCGACCGCGCCGCGTTCCAGCTGGCCGCGCGTCAGGCTGTAGCCGTCCTGGCGGGCCTGCCGCACCGCGTCCGGCTCGCCGGGTTCTTCCGGCCGGGCGGCGAGAATCGCGAGGCCGGCCGCGCCCTGCGTGAGCGGGTGCCTGCTGCCGACCCGGTAGCCGACGGTCAGCACGGTGCCCTCGGGTTCGGCGACCATCGCCACCACGCACTCGGTGCCCTCCGCCGCGGACAGGAACGCCGTCGCGGACGTGCGGTTGGCCAGTTCCTTCAGCAGCGGCAGCGCGTCCTGGTTGAAGTGCGGCTCGAACTTCGCCGCCAGGGTCGCCAGACCGGACGCCAGCCGCACCCGTCCGTCCCCCGTGCGGGACACCAGCCGATGGCCTTCCAGCGTGGCGACGATGCGGTAGCAGATCGCCCGGTGCACGTCGAGTTCGCGCGCCAGGTCGGCGACCGAGATGCCCGATCGTGACTCCGCCACGACCTCCAACGCCCGCAGCCCGCGGTCGAGCGTCTGCAACGTGCTCATGCCGCCCCTCCGCTGTCGATCCCGGCCCGACTCTACCGGCGGACCTTGACGCCTCCCCGTGCCCCACTTACGCTACACCGCGGTTCGCTCACCGCAACAATATGTGCGTTATCAGTAAAATACGAGGTGAACAGCATGAGCACAGGGTCGTGCCCGGTCGATCACGCAGCGGCGGCGGCCGGCTGCCCGGTCTCGCCCCGGGCGAGCGCCTTCGACCCGTTCGGCCCCGAGTACCAGGCCGACCCGCCCGCCGCAGTGCGCTGGTCCCGCGAAGAGGAGCCGGTGTTCTACAGCCCGCGCCTGGGCTACTGGGTCGTCACCCGCTACGACGACGTCAAGGCTGTCTTCCGCGACAACACCACGTTCTCGCCCTCGATCGCGCTGGAGAAGATCACGCCGGTCTCCGCCGAGGCCACCGCGACGCTGGCGAAGTACGGCTACGCGATGAACCGCACGCTGGTGAACGAGGACGAGCCGGAACACATGCCCCGCAGGCGGGTCCTGATGCACCCGTTCACCCCGGAGCAGCTCGTCCACCACGAGCCGATGGTCCGGCGGCTGACGCGCGAGTACGTCGACCGGTTCGTCGACGCGGGCAAGGCCGACCTCGTCGACGAGATGTTGTGGGAGGTCCCGCTCACCGTGGCGCTGCACTTCCTCGGCGTTCCCGAGGAGGACATGGCGACTCTGCGCGAGTACTCCATCGCGCACACCGTCAACACCTGGGGCAGGCCCTCACCCGAGGAGCAGGTCGCCGTCGCCGAGAACGTCGGCAAGTTCTGGCAGTACGCCGGAACCGTGCTGGACAAACTGCGCCGGGACCCGTCCGGGCACGGCTGGATCCCCTACAGCATCCGCGCGCAGCGGGAGCACCCCGACGTCATCACCGACTCCTACCTGCACTCGATCATGATGGCCGGCATCGTCGCCGCCCACGAGACCACGGCCAACGCCGCCGCCAACGCCATCAAGCTGCTGCTGGAAAACCGCGCGGTGTGGGAGGAGATCTGCGCCGACCCGGACCTGATCCCCCACGCCGTGGAGGAATGCCTGCGGCACTCGGGTTCGGTCGCGGCGTGGCGCAGGCTGGTCACCCGGGACACCACGATCGGCGGGGTCCCGATCCCGCGCGGCGCCAAGCTGCTCATCGTCAACTCCTCGGCCAACCGCGACGAACGGCACTTCGACCACCCCGACGAGGTCGACCTCCGCCGCGACAACGCCACCGACCACCTGACCTTCGGCTACGGCAGCCACCAGTGCCTCGGCAAGAACCTGGCCCGCATGGAACTGCAGATCTTCCTCGAGGAACTCACCCGCAGGCTGCCGCACCTGGAACTCGTGCCGGACCAGGAGTTCACCTACGTCCCCAACACCTCCTTCCGCGGCCCGGAACACCTGTGGGTGCAGTGGGATCCCGCCGCCAACCCGGAACGGGCCGACCCGTCGATCACCGAGCTGCGCCGCCCGGTGCGGATCGGGGAACCGTCCAAGCGCGCCGTGGCCCGGACGGTGAGCGTCGTGTCGGTCGAGCGCGCGGCCGAGGACGTCGTCGAGGTGACCCTGGCCGCCACCGACGGCAAGCCCCTGCCGAGGTGGTCACCGGGCGCGCACGTCGACCTGCAGCTCGGCGAGCTGTCCCGGCAGTACTCGCTGTGCGGCGACCCCGCGGACGCCGGCACCTACCGCATCGCCGTGCTCAAGGACCCGGACAGCCGCGGCGGATCCCGCTACGTGCACGAAAACCTGCGCCCCGGCGCCACGCTGTCGCTGCGCGGCCCGCGCAACCACTTCCGCCTCGACCCCGCCGCGCGCCACTACGTGTTCGTCGCGGGCGGCATCGGGATCACCCCCATCATCGCCATGGCCGATCAGGTCAAGGCCGCCGGCGGCAGCTACGAACTGCACTACTGCGGCCGCGACACCACCGCGATGGCCCTGCTCGACCGGTGCCGGCGCGACCACGGCGACCGCCTGCACGTCCACACCAGCACGGACGGAACGCGCCTCGACGTCGTCGCGTTGCTCGCGAATCCGGCGGAAGGCACGCAGATCTACGCCTGCGGGCCGGAACGCCTGCTCGACGCGCTGGCCGAGGCGAGCGCGCACTGGCCGGACGACGCGCTGCACGTCGAGCACTTCACCACCACCCAACGAGTGCTCGACCCCGCCGTGGAGCACGCCTTCGACGTCGACCTCGCCGACTCCGGGCTCACGGTGCGCGTCGCCGCGGACGAGACCGTGCTCGCCGCACTACGCGCCGCCGGCGTCGACGTGCCCAGCGACTGCGAAGAAGGCCTGTGCGGCACGTGCGAAGTGCCCGTCCTCGACGGCGAGGTCGACCACCGCGACGTGGTCCTCACCAAGGCCGAACGGGCCGCCGGCACCAGGATGATGACCTGCTGCTCGCGGGCCTGCGGCGACCGCATCACCCTCCGGCTCTGACCCTCCCCTGTGGACATTCGAAAGGAACTGACAATGACGTCAACGGTGCGGCAGGCGCGGTCCGCCACCAGCTTCCGGCGCGTGCTCGCGGGCGGGATGGCCGGCGCGGTGCTGGAGTGGTACGACTTCGCGATCTACGGCGTGCTCGCCGCGACCGTGCTCGGCCCGCTGTTCTTCCCCGGCGGCAACGGGATCGTGCAGCTGCTCCTCGCGCTCGCCACCCAGGGGCTCGGGTTCGTCGCGCGCCCCCTCGGCGGCATCGTGTTCGGGCACCTCGGCGACAAGTTCGGCCGCAAACCCATGCTGGTGACCACGTTCCTGCTGCTCGGCACCTCGACCGCGGCGATCGGGCTGCTGCCCACCTACCACCAGATCGGCATCTGGGCGACGCTGCTGCTGGTCGTGCTGCGCATGACGCAGGGTTTCGCACTGGGCGGCGAGTTCGGGGCCGCGGTGCTCATGGTCAGCGAGTACGGCGAGCCGAAGCGCCGCGGGTTCTGGGCCTCGTGGCCGCAGGCCGGCGCGCCGCTGGGCACGGTGCTGGCGACCGTCGTGGTCACCGTCCTCGGCGGCCTGTTCCCCGGTGACGCCTTCGACGCGTGGGGCTGGCGCGTGGCGTTCCTGGTCGCGGTGCCGCTGCTGGTGATCGGGTTCTGGATCCGGCGCAGCGTCGAGGAATCGCCGGTGTTCCAGGCCGCCCGGGCCGGTGCCGAGCGCAAGGCCGCGCACAGGTCGAGCGTGCTCGAAGCGCTGGCCCGGCCCCGCGCGGTCCTGCACGGTCTCGGGATGCGGCTCGGCGAGAACATCGCGTTCTACATCTACACCGTCTTCGTCATCGCCTACGCCACGACGTCGTTCGGGTACCAGCGCGGCGATGTGGTGCTGGCGGTGACGTTCGCGTCGGTGTGCCAGTTCGCGGGCATGATCGGCGGCGGCGCGTGGTCCGACCGGGTCGGCCGCAAGATCGCGATGCTCGTGCCCGCCGTCGCGCTGGTGGTCTGGGCGCCGGTGTTCTTCTGGATGGTCCAGACCGCCAGCGTGCCGATGCTGTGGCTCGGTGTCTGCGCCGGCGCGCTGTTCCACGGCATGCTCGCCGGGCCGGAGGCCGCGTGGATCACCGAGCTGTTCCCCACCCGCTACCGCTACGCCGGCTCGTCCCTGGTGTTCCAGGGCTCGTCGATCATCGCCGGGGCGCCGGCGCCGCTGATCGCGGTGTGGCTGATCGACAGCGTCGGCGTCGGCGCGGTGATCGGCTACCTCGTGCTCACCATGGCGATCACCGTGCTCGCGGTGGCGACCAGCCGCGAAACGAGGGGCGTGGACCTCGACCGCGTCGGCTGAGTGTGCGCGGGTGCGGCCCTGGCCTGGGCCGCACCCGCTGCCACATGGCGTGCTCCCGGCTGCCGCGCGTGTCGACGTCCGCGGCGTCCGCCAGCGCTGCGCCTGGACCACCCGTCGAGGTGAGCCGCCTACGTGACCCCGATGATCGGGGTGGTCCGCTTGGCGATGGCCCAAGCGGTGGCGATGTCGGCGGCGGAGACGCCCCGGTCCGCACCGATCGCCGTCATCCTGTCCGTCAGCGCCCGCAGCTGCGGCAGGATGCCGTTGCACACGGGTTCGCCGGGCTGTACCTGCCGGTCATCGCCCCCTGCTCAAGGACCATGTAGGAGAAGAACCGCACGTCGTGCTCGCGGCAGTGGCCGATGATGCCCACGCGCTCGGAGCTCCGGTAGGTGAGGCTGTAGTGGTTCTGGACCGCCTCCACGCGGAAGCCGGCCTCGCCGAGGATCCCGTCGGCCAGGGCGATCTCGGCCAGGTTGTGGTTGGAGACGCCGACGTGCCTGATCCGGCCGCTTTCCAGCAGCGGCGTCCACCGGGCCACGTCGGCCGGGTTGTGGATCCAGTACAGGTCCACCTGGTCGGTGCCCCAGCCGGTCGAGGCTCTGCTCCAGCATGTCCGCGACCGGCTCGCCGCCGACGCCGGCGATCTGCGGGGTGAACTTCGTGGACAGCTGGCACTCGCCGCGGTCATAGCCCTTCAGCGCGCGGGCGAGGACCGTCTCCGGATGGCCCATGCCGTACACACCACCGCGGTGTCCCACAGCGTGAACCCGTGCGACTGCGCCTTCTCCACGATCTCGCGCAGACCGGACTCGCTCAGCCGGTTGCCTACCTGTTCGACCTGGCCCGCTCGTCGCGGCGCCGGGACGTCGAGATTCCGCCCCGGGTCCAGTGGCTGCTCGACTCCATGACGATGTCCTCGGCGTTCGTGCGCAACGGCCGCACGGACGCCGTCGCCGCCAATCCCCTGGCCCGTGCCCTGCTCGCGCCGATGTTCGACAGCGCCACCGCCGACCAGCGCGGCCGCACCAACATCGCCCGCTACATCTTCCTCGACCCCGGCGTCCTAATCCGCCACGACGGCACCAACCGGCTCCGGCACCCCGAAGTCGGCCACCTGGACCTGACCTTCCAGTCCCTCGACCTGCCGCTGCCCGGCCGGGCCGTGCACGACCTGATCACCTACACGGCCGAACCCGGCACCGCGTCCGAAGGCCGGCTCAAACTCCTCGCCAGCCGGGCGGCCACCCGATCCCGGAGGGCGGAGCCCGCCACTCCTAGGCCAGCAGGGCCGGCTGTGCCAGGAGGACGATCGCCGTGGCGAGGAGCAGGCCGCCGACCACGCGGCTGATCAGTTCGCCGTGGCGGGTGACCTTTTCCAGGGCGACGACGGCCGCGAACACGGCCATCCAGACCAGGTTCATCATCCCCGCGGCCAGCAGCACCGCCATCAGCGCCCAGCAGCAGCCCAGGCAGTACCCGCCGTGGCTCACCCCCACCCGCAGGACACCGAACCGGCCGCGCACCGCCGTCTCGCTGTGTTCGAGCAGCAGCGCCATCGGCGACCGGCAGTGCCGCAGGCACACGCGCTTCAACGGGGTCAGCTGGTACACCCCGGCGACCAGCAGCACCACTCCCCCGGCCCGCACGGCGGTGACGCTGGGCCCGGTCACGGCCCGCTCCAGGCCCTGCACGAACGCGAACGCCCCGATCCCCGCCACCGCCCACACGAGGAAGTAGCCGGCGAACAGGCCGTGGCCACGCAGTCCCCGGCTGCGCAGCAGGCGGCGCATGCCCAGGCTGAACGGCACGACGCTCGGCAGCATCATCGCCGCCATCATCACGACCCACACGCCGAGGAACAGCGCCGCTTCCCCTGGCCACGGCCGCATCGCGCCGGCCATGTCGTCCATCGCGGGCCCGCCGGTCAGGACCCCCATGCGCATGTCCGCGGTCGCGAGCCTGCTCGTCAGCACCCAGGCCAGTGCGGCGAGCACCAGCAGCACGACCACCAGCGCGGCCTCGGTTCGCGACCACCGCCGCACCGAAGCCGCGTGCGAAGCGACATCCCGGCCCGGCCGCGGGGTCATGCCGCGTCCGGTCCGCTCCACTCGAACGGGATGAGTTTGCTGGAGTTGCCGCTGCGCTCCCAGCGGAAACCGAACGCGTCGGCGGACTCCCCGGTGACCCGGCCCCACACCGCGGGCGGTTGCCCCGGGCCCACCTCGGCACCGGGCAGGTTGTGGACCTCCACCCGCGCGCCCGGCTCGCTGGTGGGCCCGGTCAGCGCCTCGACCCGCGCGGTCGCCTTGCCGGGGATGCTGACGCTCCAGCCGGAGTAGTCCTCGGCGATCGAGGCGTCGATGGCCGCGAACTCCATGCCGCGCATCTCACCCCCGAACATCTCGGTGAACCGGGCGGGCCAGCCGCCCGCCTGGCCGCCGAAGATCATCTGCAGGGCGCCGCGCTGCGCCTCGTCGGCTCGCTCGTCCAGGAACACCGCGCCGTAGGCGTCGCTGTGATCGCCCCACACGTTGCCCACGAAGGACGCCAGCATCACGACGTTCAACCCGTCCAATCGGGACTCGCCGTACCGCCCCTCACGCACGTGCCAGAGGAGAACACCGTCGCAATCACCGTAGGTCGGCGGCTGGGCGAAGGAACACGGGCACGGGATCGCGCACTTGCACGCGTCGAACCACACTCCCCGCAAGCGCCACGGCTGCACGGAAGAACCGGTCATCGCCACCCTCCCTTCGGGAATCAGCCCAGTGTCCCTCCCGCTTGTCGGTCGAACAAGCAACGCCGGCAGGCGAAAACCATTCGCGCGGGCACGCGACGGATCGACTGTTCTTGGCACGCGAGCTCGGGCCCGGCGGTGGCCGCCGGGCTGGTGGCGCCACCAGTCCCGGCGGTCGTCCACTCTGGACCCGGAGTCAGGACACCAGCTCTGCCAGCTGCGCATCCATCCAGGGGTAGAACTCCTCGGCCTTCGTGCTCAGCCGGGACTTCAGCTCGCGCGTCGGCTCGTCGGCCAGTACCTCGAGCGCACCGTCGGCGACGCCGTCGTAGGCCTGGGCGACGACGCTCGCGGCGGTGACCTTCGGGACGTCCCACCCGGTCGTCATCGGTGTGTCGATCATGCCCACCAGCAGGCCGATCACGTGGGTGCCCTGCCCGCGCAGCTGCACCCGGAGCGCGTTGGTCGCCGACCACATCGCCGCCTTCGAGGCCGCGTAGCCGGTCGGGATGCTGAACCAGGACGCCGCGGACAGGATGTTCAGCAGGGTTCCGCCGCCGTTCGCGCCGAGCACCGGCGCGAAGGCGTTCGCGACGCGGAGCGTGCCGAAGAAGTTCGTCTCGAAGATCCGGCGCAGCTCGTCCTCCGGCCCGGCGATGGAGTCGCCCTCCGGCGCGATCCCGGCGTTGTTGATCACCAGGTCGACGTCGGGGGCGGACGTGACGGCGCGAGCCACGGCGCCGGCGTCGGTGATGTCGAGGGCCAGCGGCTGGACGCGAGAATCGTTCCAGCTCTTCGGCTTGCGCGCCGCGGCGTAGACCTTGCTCGCGCCGCGTTCGAGCGCCTGGGCCACGAACTGTTCGCCGAGGCCGCCGTTCGCGCCCGTCACGAGCACGGTCCGGCCCTGGAGTGACTGGTTCACCTATACTCCTTCATCAAGTGGGGAGTGTCCCCGAATTCAGTATGCGGGGACAGTCCCCACTTCCGCAAGGAGGGATGTCATGGCTGACAGCGCGAAGGCGCGGCCGCTGCGGGCCGACGCCCGGCGAAACCGCGACGCGATCCTGCTCGCGGCACGTGAGACGTTCGAAACCGAGGGCGTCCTCGCCTCGCTCGACGGCATCGCCCTGAAAGCGGGAGTGGGCAACGCCACGCTCTACCGGAACTTCCCGACGCGGGACGACCTGCTCGCCGCCGTCATGCAGACCAGCATCGAGGAGGCCGTGGCCGAATCCGGCGAACTGGCCCGCACCGCCTCCCCGCGCGAGGCGCTCGCCGAATGGCTCGCGCGGCTGACCTGGCAGCTGCGCATCTGGCACGACCTGCCCTCCTGCGTCGCCACCGCGCACAACGACCCGGGCTCACCGATGACCCACGCGTGCAACCCCCTGCTCGACCGGACCCGCGAACTCCTCGACGCGGCGAAGTCCGCCGGCGACGCCGTCGAGAGCGTCACCGCGGAGGAGCTGTACGAGCTGGTCGTCACGCTGTCCTGGGGCGTCGACCGCTTCGGTGACGACGAGCAGGCCGCACGCAAGCGAGTCCGGGTCGCCACCGCGGGCGTCTTCACCTAGCCCGGAACACCCAGCCACCGGGTCAGCGCGACTTCCAGGCCGGCGGTGTCGCCCGCATCCGACGCCCACGCCACGAAACCGTCCGGACGCACCAGCAAACCGCGCAGGCCGCTGCCCTCCGCGCTGCCCCGCACCAGCTCCAGACGCGTCCCATACGCCTTCGCCAGGACGGCGAGCTCGTCGTTCCCGGCGAAGTCGGCCAGCAGAGCCTGTCCCCCGCGGGCGTGGTCGGCCAGCCGGCTGCCGTCGTCCAGCTGGAGCTTCGGCATCAGCGCGCCGACCAGCGGGTGGCCGTCCCCCAGGTCGTAGCGTTGCCCGAGACCGGAGATCCGCTTCGCGTAGAGCGTCGCGCCGTCCCGGGTGCCGAGGAAATCGGCGACCACGGCCCGCAGCGCGCGGCTGTAGGCATCACCGCGCATCGCGGCCACCTGCGCGCGCGTCCAGTCGAGCACGTCGGCACCGATCGGGTGGCGTTCGCTGACGTAGGTGTCGAGCAGCCCCGCCGGCGCCCAGCCCCGCACGGTGGCGGCGAGCTTCCACCCCAGGTTGACCGCGTCGCCGAGCCCCAGGTTCAGGCCCTGGCCGCTGAACGGCGAGTGGACGTGGGCGGCGTCCCCGCACAGCAGGACGCGGCCACGCCGGTAGGTGCTCGCCTGCCGCGCGTGGTCGGTGAAGCGGGTGCCGCCGTCGACGACGTCGGTCACGTGCACGTCGAGCCCGCTGACCCGGCGCAGGCTGGCGTCCATTTCGGACGCGGTGACCGGGGCTTCCCGGTCCGCCGGTGGTCCGTCCAGCTCGACGGTGCGGATCCAGCCCGGCCTCGGGCCGTAGACGTAGAGTCCCGCGGTCGTGTACTGCCACCCCTGGCCCAGCAGCTCCGCCCCGTGCACGGTGCCGGTCGCCTGGCGGACCGTGATCGTCGGGTCCGTGCCGGGGAAGTCGAAGCCAGCCTGGCGCCGGACCAGGCTGCGGCCGCCGTCGCAGCCGACGAGCCACGCCGCGCGCAGGTCGCCGCCCACGCGCAGGTGGACGGTGACACCGTCGTCGTCCGCGTCGAATCCGGTCACTTCGGCGCCGCGCCGGATCTCGGCGCCCAGCTCCGCCGCGCGCCGGCCGAGGACCCGTTCCACCTCGACCTGCTCGACCGGGAGGTACCAGCCGGGTCCGCGCCCGCGCAGGAGCGGCTCCTGCTCGTCGACCGCGGCCGCCGGGACCTGGATCCCGCCGAAGTGCCCGGCGAAGATCGCCCGCTTCCGCTCCCCCTGGAACGGCAGCGGTCCGCGCGCCGCTTCGATCGCCGGGAGCAGCCCGCGGCGCTCGAAGATCTCCGCGGAGGCCGTGTTGATCCCCCCGGCCTTGGGCGCGGTGTCCGGCTCGGAGCGCCGTTCGACCACTGCGACCCGGATCCCCGCCAGTCCCAGTTCCGTGGCCAGCATCAGGCCGACCGGCCCGGCGCCCACCACGAGCACGTCGTAGTCCATGTTCGTCCTTCCGCTCACCCGCTAAGATAGACGAGTCTATCTAATGGAGGTGCGAATGGCCGGACGACGGCGTGGAGCGGCACTGGAGAAGGCGCTCCTCGATGCGGCGTGGGAAGAACTCACGGCCGTTGGCTATGCCGGATTCACCATGGACGCCGTGGTCCGGCGCGCCGGCACCAGCCCGCCCGTGCTCTACCGCCGCTGGCCCGACCGCGACGCGCTCGTCCGGGCGGCGATCGCGCACGCCCTGGAGCGGGCGCGGGTGGACGTCCCCGACACCGGGAGCCTGCGGGAGGACGTCCTCACCCTGATGCGCGAGATCAACACCACGCGCGCCCGGCTGATCACCGTGATGAACGCGCACCTGTCCTCCTACTACCAGGAGACCGGCACCAGCCCCGGCGACGTGCTCACCGCGCGGCACGAGAAGGCCACGGACGTCCTGTTCGAGCGCGCCGTCAGCCGCGGGGAGATCACCGCGGACCGGTTGAGCGAGCGCATCAAGTCGCTCCCCTTCGATCTGCTGCGCCACGAAATCCTGGTGACCTTCGCCCCCGTGCCCGACCACGTCCTGGAGGAGATCGTCGACACGATCTTCCTCCCCCTCATCGGCCTGTGACGGCTTCACGCCTCCTGGACGAAGACGTGCCTCATCTCCCCGATGCCGTCGATGCGGGTGCGGACGACGTCGCCGGGGGCGAGGTACCTCGGCGGGGTCCGTCCCATGCCCACCCCGGCCGGTGTGCCGGTGAAGACGAGGTCGCCGGGGTGCAGCGTGCACACCGCCGAGATCCGTTCGATCAGCGCGCCCACCGGGAGGATCATCTGCCCGGTGTGACCGTCCTGGACGAGTTCGTCGTTGACCCAGCACCGCAGCCGCAACGGTGTCGTGAGCTCGTCGGGGGTCACCACCGCGGGACCGAGCGGGCCGAAGCCGGGGAAGCTCTTGCCGAGCGAGAACTGCGGTGGCGCCCCGCTCATCTGCACGTCACGGTCGCTGAAATCCTGTCCCACGGTGAGCCCGGCGACATAATCCCAAGCGTCCGCCTCCGCGACGTTCCGCGCTTCCCGTGCCATGACGACGACGAGTTCCACCTCCCAGTCCACGGACGGCCCGCTGAGCACGATGCGGCCGTGCGGCCCGGTCAGCGAGTCGGCGAACTTCGTGAACACCGACGGCACCCCGCCGGCACGCAAACCCGTCTCCGCCGCGTGCTCCGCGTAGTTCAGGCCGACGGCGAAGACCTGGCGCGGCCGCGGCACCGGTGCGCCCAGGTCCTCGGGCCCGCGCAGGTTTCCGATGCGCATGTGGTTTTTCCCCTCAGTCCAACGGATCGTGTCGCGCCCACGCGGCACGCAGGAACTCGACGGCGGGATCGACGACAGCCGGCGTCGCGAACACCGCGTCGGCGTGATCGGCCCCGGGCACGACGAGTAGTTCGGACCGGCCGCCCGCCGCCAGGACCACCTCGTGCAATCGACGGCTTTGGGTGAGGCCGCACCGCCGGTCGCCGGAGCCGTGGCTGAGGTGGACGGGCGGCCGGTAGCCGGCCCGGCGCGCGGCGGTCACCACCGAAACCGCGGCGAGCTGATCCTCGCGAAGCCCGGCCGGAACGCCGAGGAACGTGCGAACCACTTTCGCCAGGGCCTCCCGTTCCTCTCCTGTGGACGCCTCCGACAGCAACAACCCGAAATCCGTGACCGGATAGTGCAACACCAGCGCGGACAGCGGCACGTCGTCGGAGAACGCGGCGCGGGCCACCAGGTACGCCCCCGCCGAGCTCCCCCACCCGGCGATGCGGCCGGGGTCCAGCCCGTACTCGCCACCCCGGTCCCGCACCCAGCGGATCGCCTCCAGCACGTCCTCGACCGGGCCGGGGTGGGCGACCTCGCCGGCCAGCCGGTAACCGACCGAAGCGACCGCGATCCCGCGTGCGGGCAGCGTCGCCCACGGTCCCATTTCCTTGCCGCCGCCGACGAAACCGCCACCGTGCGCGTAGACCACCACGGGCACCGGACCGTCCGGATTCCGGGGCAGGTGCAGGTCCAGGGTCAGCGGACGCCAGCCGGTCACCGTGGCATACCGGAGGTCGAGGTAGGACACCGCGCCGTCGAGCACCCGCACCGGATGTGGCCGCGCCAACCGGGGATCGGCCGGCTCGCCACCGGGCTCCGTCATGCCTGCGGAACCAGGATCGCGCGCCCCCTGATCCGGTTCAGCGCCAGATCGTCGAGCGCCTCGGCGGCCGCGTCGAGCGGGTAGCGGCGGGTGTGCAGGTTCACCTTCCCGCTCTCCGCGAGCACCATCAGCTCGACCAGGTCGCGGTAGGTCCCGACCATGTTGCCCACCACGTTCTTCTCGGCCGCCACGGCCGCCACCGTCGGGATCCGCAGTTCCCCGCCGTAGCCGACGACGAACAGGGAACCGCCCGCCGCGGTCATGTCCCAGGCGTCGTTCTCCGCGCCCTGCTCGGCGACGAAGTCGAACACGACCTCGGCGCCGCGCCCGCCCGTGACGTCCAGGACCGCGCTCACCTGGTTGCCGTCGGCCCGCACCGTCGTGTCCGCGCCGAGGCGGGCGGCGAGCGCGAGCGCGGCCGGGTCCCGGTCGACCACGACGATCTTCGTCGCCGTCAGGGCGGCGAGGACCTGGATGCCGATGTGACCCAGCCCGCCGGCCCCCTGGACGACGGCCGTGCTGCCGGGCGGCAGCAGCGGAACCGCCTTGCGCACCGCGTGGTAGGCGGTGAGGCCGGCGTCGGCCAGCGCGGCGACGTCGGCCGGGTCGGTGGCGGGGTCGAGCTTGACGCACGCCCGCGCGGTCGTGCGCAGGTACTCGGCCATACCGCCGTCGTGGTCGGACACCCCGGGGAACGCGGCCGCGGCGCAGGCCATGTCCCGGCCCTCCCGGCAAGCCAGGCACAGCCCGCACGAGGGCTGCGGGTGCAGGATCACCGCGTCCCCGACCTCGACATTGCTGACCCCGCCACCGACCGCGTGCACCCAGCCCGCGTTCTCGTGCCCCAAGGTGTAGGGCAGCCGCGGTCCCATCGCCTCAGCCCACTGCCCTTCGATGATGTGCAGGTCCGTCCGGCACACGCCGGCGCCCCCGATCCGCACGATCACGTCCAGCGGTCCAGTCAGGACCGGCTCCGGCACCTCCTCGACGATCGGCTGCTTGTGGTAGTCGTGCAGGCGCACGGCTTTCATGCTCTTCCTCCTTGCAAGAACGTCTGACTCAGGCGAGCGGAGCAGGTGTTTCGGCGGCTGTGGTCGTCCGCGCCGTCCGCCGGGGCACGGTGATCACGAGGACCGCGACGGCGGCCGCCACCAGAGGCACGACGAGAAGCCCGAACAGCGACCGGGGCGACCAGGAGTTGTCGAGGAGCAGCCCGGCCAGGACCGGTGCCGTCAGGGCCCCGATGCGTCCGAAGGCCATAGCCCAGCCGACGCCGGTCGCGCGCACCGCCGGGGCGTAGAGCCCGGGCGCGATGGCGTTGAGCCCGTTGCCGCTGGCGTTGATGAACATGCCGACCGCGACCGCGGCGATCAACGCGGCGACGGCGGACTCGAGGAACAAGCTCATCGCCAGGTAGGACAGTCCCGCCGCGAGGAAACAGGCGATCGTCAGCCCGCGCAACCGCACCTCGAGGGCGAGCAAGCCGAACAGCAGCGTGCCCGCGATCCCGCCGAGGTTGAGCAGAAGCCCGGCGTTCATGCCCTGCTGGGCCGAGGACCCGCTGTGCTGCAGCAGCAGCGGCGTCCAGCTCGCGGCGAAGTAGAAGCCCGCCATCATCACGAAGTAGGCGATCCACAACAGGACGGTGCGCACCGCGTCCCGGGTCAGCAACGTCGCCACCCGCACCCGGCGTTCGCCGGGCTCCGGATCGGGCAGGGCGTCCACCGCGGGCAACCGCATCCGCTCCAGGAGCCGGTTGACCTTCTCCAGCGCCCCGCGGGGACGGCGGCTGATCAGGTGGTCCAGTGATTCCGGCATCGCGGCGGCCACCACGAACACCATGAGCAGGGTCAGCACGGCGCCCACGAGGAAGGTGGCGCGCCAGCCGTACTCGGCGACCACGAGCTTCGCGACCGCACCACCGAGCACACCGCCGAGGGGCAATCCCATCCCGTACAGGGCGATCATCGTGCCGCGCAGCCGCTGCGGCGCGTATTCGGTGATGACCACGGGCAGGCTCGCCACCATGCCGCCGATGCCCAGGCCCGTCAGGACGCGGCAGGCCGCGAGCACCTCGAACCCGGTGCTGAGCGCGGCCAATGCCATCCCGGCGGTGCACAAGGCCAGGCAGACCAGCGTGAGCGGCCGCCTGCCGATCCGGTCGGCCAGTGGGGCGAGCACGGCCGACCCGAGCGCCATCCCCACCAGACCGCTGCTGAGCAGCACTCCCACCCGGGAATCGGTGAGTCCCCACTCTCCTGCCACGCCCGGAGCCGCGAAGGACATCACGAGGACGTCGAACCCGTCGACGAGGTTGATCACGAGACAGATCGCGATGACCCTGATCTGGAACCGGCTCAGACCCGACCGGTCGATGGAATCCCGCACGGACATCGCCCTCACCCCTCCGGCCGGAACGCGGTCGCGTCGATCTCGACCAGCAGCTCCGCCCGCACCAGTCCGGCGACGATCAGCAGGGTGTTCGGCGGGTACTGCCCCTGCGGGTAGTGCTCGGCGAAGTACTCTTCGCGGGCCGCGTAGAACTCGGCGACGTGATCCCGTGACGTGAGGTAGCTGACGAACCGCACGACGTCCCGGAGGGTGGCGCCCTGCGATTCGAGCACGGTGCGCACGTTGTCATAGGCGCGGATCGTCTGGGTCCGCACGTCGGAACCGGCCACGGAACCGTCCTCGACGATCCCGCACTGGCCGGCGACGAACACCAGCTCGCCCGCGCGCGCCACGTGGGAGTACGCGCTGAACGGCGCCCCGACCCCGGGCGGGTTCGCATAACTCGGCGTGATGGTCATGGTGTCTCTTCTCCTTCGAGGTCGGTCAGGCGAGGGTGCCGCCGGCGAGGACCCGGCCGAGCGCGGCCGCCAGCTCGGACCCCTCCCCCGCCTGGCGGGCGCGCCAGGCCACGTGCCCGTCGGGACGCACGAGCGCCGCGCCCTCCCGGCCGATCGACAGGGGCCCGAGCAGGTGCGGCAGCCGCTTGACCCGCAGCGGGACGACAGCCGAGGCCGCCAGCTCCTGTCCGGCCCGCTCCCAGACGTCGGCGTCCGGCCCGCAGACGAGCACGAACTCGGTGTCGAACCAGTCGATGCTCGACTCGGTCTTCTCGACGTCGAGCCAGAAGTGCGGGAACCGCGCGCCGGGCCGGTCGGTCGGCCAGTAGTACTGCGAGTCGTACGGCGGCACCGGGGAACCGTCGTCGACGACGGCGCCGCGGGTGTAGATGTAGCCCAGCGTGTGGCCGTCGCTGTGCAGCTGCTTGTTCTGGTCGACGAGCAGGTCGCGCCAGCGCTGCGGCTCCTCCTCGCGGCGGCGGAACGCCTCGTCCATCTCGTCGATCCGCGTCTGGTTGCGCACAGCGAAGTCGGTGTTGGACTGCGCGACCGGGCGGCGCTCGGATTCGTAGGTGTCGAGCAGGACGTCATCGGCCCGCCCGGCCAGCACCATCGCGAGCTTCCACGCCAGGTTGTGCACGTCCTGGACGCCGGAGTTCAGCCCGTTGCCTCCCGCGGTGGGGAACCGGTGCGCGGCATCCCCGGCGAGGAACACCCTGCCCGCACGGAACCGTTGCGCGACCTGGGCGCTCATCCGCCAGGTCATCACGTTGATGCGCTCGACCTTCAGGTCGGGCATCTCCCACTGCACCCGCACGTCCTGGATGAGGCGCTCCTCGGACAGCGGCTCCTCGCCCTCCCGCAGCTTCTGCACCGCCAGCCACCGGTCCCCGTCCGGACCGGTGGCCAGGACGTTCACGTCGGGCCGGCTGCGGTCGCGCGGCCGCACCAGGAACCCGATCGCGCTGCGGACGTGCGGCAGGTGCCCGAGGTCGGCGCGGTAGTAGTGGTTCGCCATGAGCGCCAGGGTTTCCGGGCCGTCCATCGCGATGCCGACGGTCTCGCGCACCCGGCTGTTCGCGCCGTCGCACCCGACGAGGTACCGCGCCCGGACGTCGAACTCCTCGCCGTCGGAGGTCCGCCGCACCCGCGCCGTCACACCGTCGGCGTCCTGGGCCAGCGACACGAGTTCGGTGGACCGGCGCACCTGCGCCAGCGGCCGGGCGGACAGCGCGTCGTCCAGTGCCTCCTCCACCGCGTCCTGGGGCACGATCGAGCGCGGCGCCGGGGTGTGCGGGCTCGGCGCGGGCTCGGTGTAAGCCACCAACGGCCCGTTCAGGCTTTCACACCAGCACGCCACGTCCGACTCCTGCGGCAGCCCCGCGCGGCGCACCCGGTCCTCGATCCCCCAGATGCGGAACAGCTCCATCGTCCGCGGATGGCATCCCCGGGCCTTCGGGTGCGTGGTCGTGGCCGGCCGTCGCTCGACGAGCAGGCTCTCCACCCCGAACCGGTCGAGCAGCAGCGCGAGGCTCATCCCGACCGGTCCCCCGCCGACGACGAGCACAGGTACCTCGATCATCAAGACCGTCCTTTCCGGAAAGAGGGTCAGTCGACGTAGGACACCCGGGGCTTGCACCGGTCGTCCTCCAGCTCGGGCAACAACACGACACGCTCCTGCTCGAACGCGTCGGTGCGGGCGGTGACGAACGCCGCGTCCCCGGTCAGGCTCCGGTTGTAGGACACGTGGGGGCAGAACGGCGGGATGTACAGGAAGTCGCCGACGCCCACGATCAGGTCGTGTTCGAGTTCGGCGCCCCAGAAGAAGTGCACGCTGCCCCGCAGGCCGTAGAGCGCCGACTCGTGCTCGAGGTGGTAGTGGACGTTCGACTTCTCCCCCGGCCCCAGCGAGGTCACCAGGAGCGACAGGTGCTTCGACGGCGTGGTCACCCCGTTCACCCCGAAGAGCGCGTTGACGTCCTGCTTGGCGCGCTGCTCCCGCTCCGGGTGCACCAGGGTGACGTCACCGTCCCATTCGACCTTGAACTCCATGTGGCCCGTCCTCCTCGATCAGTGGCTGTGACGATGGGAGAACGGTGCGCCGCGGGCCCTGCCCGGGTCGAGGTGGCTGTCCAAAATTTGCACAGCGAAAGGCGTTTTCCGGACCGTCCCAGCCATAATCGGCGGACGGTGTTCTCGCGGGCGCTGAGGAGGAGGCGCGATGAGGTCGGTGGAAACCCGGCTGGCTTGGGAAAGCTTCCAGTCCGGTGCGCAGGCCCGGATCCGGCAGGAGATCGTCGCGTCGTGGCGGCGATCCCGGAGCAACGGGGTCGACCCGGACCGGCTGGACCTGGCGCACGGCGAGATCGACGTGCAGTCCCCGTTCGTCCGCGTCGCGGCACCGGTGCTGCTGGGCATGGCCGACCTGCTGACCGGCAGCGACACCTCGCTCGCCCTCGCCGACCCCGACGGGTTCCTGACCTGGCGCTGGGAGTCCGAGCGGACCCTCACCCGGGCTCTGGACCGGATCGAGTTCGAGCCCGGCTCGCAGGTCGCCGAGCAGAGCGCCGGGACCAACGGGATCGGGGTCGCCGCGACCACCCGCCGCCCCTCGATCGTGATCGGCGCCGAGCACTACAAGCAACCGTGGCACCCGTGGGCCTGCGTCGCCGCACCGGTGGTCCACCCGATCACCCGGCGCGTCGCGGGCATGGTGAACGTGGCGTGCCACGCCGACGACGCCAACCACCTGCTGCTGGTCGCGGTCCGGGCACTGGTCGACGGGATCACGACCGCGCTGGGCGAGGCGGCGACCTCCCGGCAGCGGCGGATGCTCGACGCGCACCTGTCCTTCCGGTCCGCCTCAGCCGGGCCGGTGGTCACACTCGACCGCCAGACGATGATCGTCGAGGACGAGGCCGCCGAACTGGGCCTGGACCGGCCGGCCCTGTGGGCGGCGGTGCTGGAGGCGGGCCCGTCCGCGAGCGAGATCGCGCTCGCGCACGGCCTCCGCGCGCGCCTGTACCCGGTCACCCCGGGCCGGCTAGAGGACGGCGTCGTGCTGGTGCTTGCGCGCGGCTCCGCACCGGGCGGGACGGCAGCCGGCCGGGAGACCGCGGCCTACGGACCGCTGGAGCGGGCCGAGATCCGGGTCATCACGGACACCCTCGCCGAGTGCGGGGGCAACAAGTCCGAGGCGGCGGCCCGCCTCGGCATCTCCCGGGGCACGCTCTACCAGCGGCTCCGCCGCTACCGGCTGGGATGAGCCGCGCTCAGCGGTGGAACCGCGTGGTGACGGACAGGTGCTCGCGCTCCACCGTGATCGCGTTGACGGGCGCTTCGGTGTCGGCGTAGCCGAACGAGATGCCGAACAGCAGCTTCCCGCCGCTGATGCCGAGGACCTCCCGGACGGTGTCCGCGTAGAAGCTCAGCAGGCCCTGCGGACAGCTCGCCACCCCGTGGGCGGTCAGCGCGAGCAGCAGGGTCTGCCCGTACATGCCGACGTCGGCGGCCAGCCGGGCCTCCGCCGTGTCCGGCGCGAACAGCATCGCGACGTGCGGGGCGCCGTAGAACCGCAGGCTCTCGGCGTCGTATGCGGCGCGCTTGTCGCGCTCATCCGGGCCGATGCCGAGCGCGCCGTAGAGCGCCACGCCGAAGGCGGCACGGCGTCGCTGGTGCACGGGCGTGTAGATGTCCTCGCTGTAGGGGAAGTCGACCGAAATCCGGCCGGCCCGGTGCGCGGCCACCAGCGCGTCCGCGAGGGCGTCGCGCCGCGCGCCGCTCACCACCTCGACCTGCCACGGCTGCGCATTGGAGTTCGACGGTGCGGCTGCCGCCAAGGAAAACACGTCCTGGAGCGTCGTCTCCGGAACCGGCGCCGGGCGGAACGCCCGCGTCGCGCGGGGGCAGCGAGTCAGCTGCGCGGCGTACCCCGCGAGCTCAGCGGGCGGGGCGGTGTCGGGCAGGGCGAGCTACTCGCCGATCAGCTCGTCACGCTCGCGGACGGGGGCGCGATCCGCGCGATGATCCTGAACGACGCCGGCTACGGCCGCCACGCCCGCGCCGCCGCCGCGACCCTCATCGACCACGCAGCACGCAAGCCGACCGGGTAGGCCGCAGCTGAATCCGCGTCAGGCACTGTGCTGCGCCGTGCGACCGCTCGCCGAGACGTCCAGCGCCTCGGCCAGCTCCGCCTGGCGCTGCCGGTACACGGCGACGTTGGCGAGCTTGATGTCCTCGTAGCCGCGCACCACGTCGGGGAGTTCGGCGAGTTCGAGCAGCGACGGCTCGTTCGCCTCGGCGACGCGGAGGGCCTTGCTGATCGCATCGCGGTATTCGCTGATCAGCTGCCGCTCCACGCGCCGCACCCGGGCGTAGCCGAACAGGTCGAACCGGGTGCCGCGCAGGCGCCGCCCCGCGCGCAGCAGCCGCAGCACCGGCTGCGCCCAGGGGCCGAGCGCGATGTTGCGGTTCAGGCCGAGCGCACGCAGCACCGGCGGGTGGAACCGGTGGGCGTAGCGGGCGCCGGGACCGAACTCGGCTTCGATCTCCGCCCGCAGCGCCGGGTCGAGGGAGAGCCGGGCGACCTCGTACTCGTCCTTGTAGGCCATGAGCTTGTAGAGGTTGCGTGCCACGGCTTGGGTGACCGCGCCGTCACCGGCCCGGCTGCGCACCTGCTCGACGAATTCGGCGTAGGCGCGGGCGTAGTCCTCGTCCTGGTAGGCGATCAGGTCCGGGATCCGCACGTCGAGCAGCCGCGCCAGCTCCCCGCCCTCGGCCCGCACCAGCGACCGCACCCGTCGCACGGCCGCAGGGTCGGCTGTGGCCCCGGGTGCCGCCGGCGCCGGGGCCAGTTCGCCGGCCAGGGCGTCCGGGTCGGCCACGAGCTGGCGGCCACGGCGGAACGCCTGCAGATTGGCCGCGACCGCGGTGCCGTTGATTTCGATCGCTTGCTCGATGGCCGCGGCGCTCACGTTGAGCGCGCCGGTCTGGTAGGCCGCGCCGAGCTGGAGGAGGTTGGCGAACTGGTCGTCGCCGAACAGCGCCTCGGCCGCCGCGCGGGCGTCCAGGTAGTGCCCGCGAGCTGTCGCGCCGTCCAGGACGGACCGGATGCTGGACTGCTCGGGGAAGGACACCGCGGTGTCGATGATCATCCGTCCGGTCGGGATCTCCGAAGTGGACACCACGGCGACCGTGCGGTCCCGGTCGGCCACGGTCAGGTGCGCCGGATCGGCCGCCACGAGCGGGTCGCACGCCAGGTACAGGTCGCACTCCCCCGCGGCGAGCTTGGGCGCCTGCTCCACCGGTTCCGTGGTGATCTTGACGTCGGAGACGACGGCGCCGCCCTTCTGCGCCAGGCCGGTCTGGTCGAGGGTGCGCACGTGCCTGCCGTCGAGAACGGCTGCGGTGGCCAGGATCTGCGCCACGGTCACCACGCCGGTGCCGCCGATCCCGGTGATGCGCACGGCGACATCGCCTTCCGCGTTCCGCGGTTCCGGCAGCTCGGACGCCTCCAGCGACGCGATCTGCTTGCGGCGCTTCCCTTCTCCGGGCACGACGGTGAGGAAGGACGGGCAGTCGCCGTCGAGGCAGGAGTAGTCCACGTTGCACGAGGACTGGTGGATGCGGGTCTTGCGGCCGAATTCGGTGTTCACCGGCTGCACGGACAGGCAGTTGGACTTGACGCCGCAGTCGCCGCAGCCCTCGCAAACGCGTTCGTTGATGAACACCTTGGTGGCCGGGGTTTCCTGCTTGCCGCGCCGCCGCTTCCGGCGCTTCTCCGCGGCGCACTCCTGGTCGTGGATCAGCACCGTGACGCCCGGGATCGCGGCCAGTTCCTCCTGGGTGCGCAGCAGATCGTCGCGGGACCGGACCTCGACCCCGCGGGGGAACCGCAGCCGCCGCAACCGGCGCGGCTGGTCGGAGGTGACCACGACCTTCGCCGCGCCCTCGACGAGGAGCAGTTCGGCGAGCTTGTGCACCGGCAGCGCCCCGACCGCGTCCTGGCCGCCGGTCATCGCCACCGCCGAGTTGTGCAGCAGCTTGAACGTGACGTTCACGCCGGCCGCGACCGCCGCCCGCACGGCGAGGCTGCCGGAATGGGTGAACGTGCCGTCGCCGATGTTCTGCACCAGGTGGCGGGCCTCGACGAACGGGGCCATGCCGATCCACTGGGCGCCCTCGCCGCCCATCTGCGTGATGCCGATGACGTCCCCGACCTGGCCGGGTTCCATGAACAACGCCATGGTGTGGCAGCCGATCCCGCCACCCACGAGGGTGCCCTCGGGCACCTTGGTGGAGGAGTTGTGCGGGCAGCCCGAGCAGAAGTAGGGCGTGCGGGCCAGCAGCGGCACCGCGATCCGCTCCCGCCTGCGCCGCCCTTGCCACGCGCGCACCGGCTCGATGTCGCCGAGCAGGCGCGCGAGTCCCTTGGCGATGACGTCCGGATCCAGCTCGCCCAGCTCGGTGAACAGCACCCGGCCGTCAGGCCCGGTCTTGCCGTGCACGCGTGGCGCGCCGGTGCGACCGTAGAGGATCTCCTTGACCGCAGGTTCGATGAGCGCGCGCTTCTCCTCCACCACCACGATCTCGTCGAGGCCCTGCGCGAACTCGGTGATGATGCCGGGTTCGACGGGGTGGATCACGCCGAGCTTGAGGATGCGGACACCGAAGCGGGCGAGCGCGTCCTCGGCGAGCCCGAGCGCGCGCAACGCCTGCCGCAGGTCCAGATAGGACTTGCCGGCCGTGACGATCCCGATCCGGTCGCCCGGCCCGGACCGCACGATCCGGTTGACGCCACTGGCCCGCAGGTACTCCAGCGCGAGCGGCAGCCGCACCCGGTGCAGGCTGTGCTCCAGCGTCGCGAGCTCCGGCCCGAGCAGCCGGCTGCTCGGGCGGTGGCCGTAGGCGCCCTCGGGCAGCACCGGCGCCGTCCACGACGGGTCGACCACGGCGGTGCCTGCCGCGTCGGCGACGTTGGCGACGATCTTCATCGCCGTCCACAGCCCACTGGCCCGGGACAGCTCCACCGCGTGCCGACCGTGGTCCAGGACGTCCTGGGAATCCGCCGGGAAGAACACGGGCATCGCCAGGTCGGCCAGCGCGTGCTCGGAGGCGCATGGCACCGACGACGACTTCGCGTTCGGATCGTCCCCGACGAGCGCGACCGCGCCGCCGCGCGGGTGGGTTCCGGCGAGGTTGGCGTGCCGCAACGCGTCCGTGGCCCGGTCCAGTCCCGGGGCCTTGCCGTACCAGAAGCCGGTGACGCCGTCCGTGCGCAGCGAGCCCAGACCCGCGGCCAGCTGGCTGCCCATCACCGAGGTCGCCGCCAGTTCCTCGTTGAGGCCGGGCCGGTGCACCACCGCGTGCTCGTCCAGCAGCTTCCCGTGCCGCGCCAGCTCCAGGTCGAACCCGGCCAGGGGCGAACCCTCGTAACCGGATACGAACGCCGCCGTGTCCCGCCCTGCCCGCCGGTCCTGCCGAATGCGGTCCAGCACCACGCGCACCAGAGCCTGCACACCGGTCAGGTAGACCGTTCCCGTCTCGCGCACGTACCGCTCATCCAGGGTGAAGGTCGTCATGCCGGGCCTTTCGCGTCACGCCGGTTGGGACGTGGATCACTTCAGCCAACGCCAGCGGTGCCGCGCAACAACGAACAGGCCGGTGCCACCGAGCACGCAAAAAATTCTCGCGATCGGAGTGTTCCGGCTCGCATCTGTTGCGTACGATCCCCCGTCATGGCCGACGAGCTGATCGACGCGACCGACCGGGAGATCCTGACGCTGCTGCGGGAGGACGCCCGCCGGACGCTGTCCGACATCGCCTCCCGCGTCACGCTGTCCACGGCCGCGGTGAAGCGGCGCGTCGATCGGTTGCAGGAGGCCGGGGTCATCACCGGTTTCACCGTGCAGATCGACCACGCCAAACTCGGCTGGGGCATCGAGGCCTTCACCCAGCTCCGCTTCTTCGGCACCACCAACGTCGACGAGATCGTGCAGACCACCACGCGGATGCCCGAGGCGCAGGCCGTGTTCACCATCGCCGGCGACCCGGACGCGCTGGTGTGGCTGCGGGTGCGCGACATGCAACACCTGCAGCGCACGATCGACGAACTGCGCCGCAGCCACCGCATCACCAGCACGAAAACGCTCATCGTGCTGGATTCCTGGACACGGGGCCAGCAATGGCCGGGCAGTACGCCCTGACCGGACCCGTACACTCGGGGTGATCGGAAGGCAGGTGACAGGTGTCGGAAGCACGTTCCCGGCTGCTCGGGACAGCCAGCCGGCTCTTCTACGCGGAGGGGCTGCACTCGGTCGGCATCGACCGGATCGTCGCCGAGGCCAAGGTGACCCGCGCGACGCTGTACCGGCA